>CAMFKK010000151.1 GCA_945957225.1 uncultured Sphingobacteriia bacterium
ATCCAATTCTCAGCAAAGTCTGCATAGACTTCTAGCATTTTCTTGGTTTCAGCAATGGCTTCTGCAGCAGTAGCATGGGCGGTATGCCCTTCTTGCCATAAAAACTCTGCAGTACGCAAGAATAACCTGGTACGCATTTCCCATCTCACCACATTGGCCCATTGATTCACCAAGATGGGCAAATCTCTATAAGACTGGATCCAGCCTTTATAAGTATTCCAAATAATGGCTTCACTTGTTGGTCTAACCACTAACTCTTCTTCCAATTTGGCTTCAGGATCTACCATCAATTTTCCAGGTCTATCAGGATCCGTTTTTAAGCGATAATGGGTAACCACTGCACACTCTTTTGCAAAGCCCTCGGCATTCTTTTCTTCTGCCTCAAACAAGCTTTTTGGCACAAATAAAGGGAAGTAGGCATTTTGGTGTCCCGTGTCTTTGAACATTTTATCCAAAACATCTCGCATATTTTCCCACAAAGCATAACCATAGGGTTTAATGACCATACAGCCCCTTACCGCACTATAATCCGCTAGTTGTCCTTTGATTACTAAGTCGTTATACCATTGAGAGTAATCCCCTTCCCTGGTTGCTAATTCTTTAGCCATTTTCGTTTTATGATTTCTTTAACAAATTAACAGTTGTTCGCAACCAAAATGGCAAACTATTTGTCATACAACAGTCAGATGCCTTTTCAGCATCGCAAATGTATGTAACTTCACATTATCTAACTTGTACAAACCTGCTACCATGAAAAACACTTTACTTTTTGCTTTACTTGGCATTGGTTTATTGTCTACCAGTTGTTCAACAGCCTATAAATCTGACCAGACACCTGATGATGTTTACTATTCTCCTGGCAGACCTATGGAAGAGCGCGTAAATACACGTGTAGAAGAAGAAAAAAAGCAACAGTATGATGAGTACGTTAGCAATATGGATGACAGATTCCTTAGAATGAAAGTCTCTAATTATAATCGTTGGTTCATGTTAGATGATTATTCTTATTGGAATGATAGCCGCTATGATTTTAATCGTTACAATTTGTATGGTAGTGGTTGGAATAATTATAACTGGAATAAAATAGGTGGCTATGTTGGATCTGGTTGGGGATACTATGACTATTATTATCCTTATGCTGGATGGTACAATCCTAAATCTACCATTATCACTTATTATGGGGGAAAGATTCCAACTCCGGGCACTACCTCTGGTTCCGCTATTACTGCTTATAGGAACAAAACCTATAACAATAATAACAATGGAAATATTGGCTACAATAGCAAAACAGGTATGCCCATCACCAATAATAACAATAATTCAAGCAACAATTTTAGCAGCTTGATGAAAAGGGTATTCTCTCCTGCCTCTAGTTCAAGTAATAGTAGTTCTTATGATAGACCCGCTAGAACTTTTGACAATAACTCTAGTAATAATAGTAGTGCTAGAACCTATAGCACGCCAAGCACTACTACTAGTAGTTCCGCAGGTGGAAACAGTGGTGGTGTAAGTAGTACTGGTAGCAGTGCCAGTGGTGGACGCGTGATTCGTAACTAAAGAATTGGCATTTTAAAAGATGTAGAATCATTAAATGAATGATTCCCGCTATTATCATACCCCTATCCAAATAAAATCTTATGAAAAAATATTTACTACTCATCAGCCTATTTAGCAGTAGTATGCTATTGGCTCAAACACCTGAAGACGCATTGCGTACAGCATGGTATACCCAAAATGGTTCAGGTAGAAATACCGCAACAGGCGGAGTCATGGGCTCTCTTGGTGGAGATATTACAGCCAACCATGTAAACCCAGCTGGACTTGGCCTATTCAAAACCAATGAATTTGTTTTGAGTGCTGGCATGCTAATGAACAATAACAAATTCAATTATCGCGGCAGCGATACTGCGGGCAATAAAAACGGATTCAATTATGGTGCTTCTGGTTTAATCCTAAGTTCCTCTCCAAATTACAAAGCAAAATGGACTAGTTCTGCTTTTGCCATTTCTGTAAACCAAATTGCCAACTATAATAATCGGATTCAGTTTAAAGGATTCAATAATTTCAGTTCCTTTTCTGAAAAATACTTAGAAGAATTAATTAGAGATAGAGCTGATACTAATGCAGCATTGAGTAATTATATTTTTGGGTCTTCTCTGGCTTTTAGAACTTATTTGATTGATACCATTCGTGGAGCAGGTGGATCAGTAGCCGGTTATCAAAGCTTGGTGCCCATTTCTTCTGGGGTAAACCAGTCTTATGACGCTATTACCAGTGGTGGTTTTCATGAAATTGCCATAGGTGTTGCTGGTAATATGGCTGACAAAATGTATGTAGGTGGTTCATTGGTGATTCCTGTAATCAATTACACCCGTGAATTAACCTATTCTGAAAAAGACCCTACTGCCAATACCAATAATGATTTCTCCAGTTTTGAGTTTAAAGAAAAATTCAGTTCAAGAGGCATTGGTCTTGGATTAAAACTGGGTATGATTTATAAGCCACAGGATTACTGGCGTATTGGATTTGCATTCCATACCCCGCAAATGATTGGCTACAAAGATGAAGTGCGTGCTAGTATGATTACCAATACCGAAAAATATGCAGGTGTGGTTTCAGAAAATAGTGATGCACTCAATAGCGGCAATCCTGGTAAAGGAGAATATAATTTAATTACTCCCTACCGTGCTATCATCAGCGCTAGTTATGTGTTCCGTGAAGTAAAAGACACTCGCAGACAAAGGGCTTTCTTAAGTGCTGATTTGGAATATGTGAATTACCGTGGAGCTAGGTATTCTACTGTTGACCAAAACAATACCGCCCTAGTGCAATACTATCAATTAGTAAATGAAGAAATTAAGGATTATTATAGAGGCAATTTTAATTTTAGAATTGGTGGAGAATTAAAATTCAATGTTTGGATGATACGATTGGGTGGTGGCTATTATGGAAGTCCATATGCTGACCGTTTACTCAAAGCGGATAGAATCATTGCTTCAGGTGGATTAGGCTATAGAAACCATGGCATGTTTATAGACTTGAGTTATTCTCATGCGTTTCAAAAAGACGTACAGTTTGCTTATAGACTCAATGACAAGCCCAATACTTTTGCCAATCAATTGGGAAGTAGGGGAACATTAATGATGACCCTAGGCTTTAAGTTCTAATACTTTTTCAACCGAAATATTTGAAGCATCCATCCATCTGATGGATGTTTCTTTTTTAAACCAAGTCATCTGTCTTTTAGCGTATTGCCGGGTATGCTGTTTGATTTGTTCAATGGCCAAAGTTTCTGAAATATGACCATTAAAGTGGGCAAACAATTCCTGATAACCCACGGTCTGTAAGGCGTTATTGTTTTGAAAGGGCAACAGTTCTCTAGCCTCATCTATTAAACCCTGTGTTAGCATTTGGTCCACTCGTTGGTTAATACGTTGGTTGAGTATTTCTCTGGGTAATTCCATGCCAATTTTAATGATTTGAAAAGGGCGCTGTTTTTTTTCTGCTTTCCTAAAATCTAGAATGGATATTCCCGTAGACAAGATGAATTCCAATCCACGCATCAATCTTTGGGGATTTTGCTGCTCAGATTGCCTCCAAAATTTGGGATCTTTTTCCTGCACTTGGGTCTGCAACCATGCCAATCCTTGGAGTTCATAGTCCGCAATTATTTGCGCCCTAATGGCTGGCGCAATGTCAGGCATTTCATCAATACCCTCTGTAAAAGCTTTTAGATACAGACCTGTTCCACCAACCATCACAATGTGTTGATGGTGTTGAAACAAACTGGCTGCTTTTTGCAAAGCATATTGTTCAAAGACACCAGCGTTTACAGCATCATGAATGGAATGTGAATCAATAAAATGGTGTGGAACCAACAACAATTGCTCTGCAGAAGGTTTGGCTACTGCAATACCCAACTCTTGGTAACATTGTCTGGAATCGGCCGAAATAATTTCAGTACCCAATGCCTTAGCCAATTCAATAGCAAAAGCAGTTTTACCAATAGCAGTTGGTCCGCAAATTATAAATATGGTGGATGCCTCTTGCAATGGATCCCTAAATTAAATGGAACAGATTATTTACAACTGCTTAAAAAGCATCTTCATCATGACTTTCTTCAGCTGCGTCTTCTGCATCATCTGAACCCTCAGATTCGTCACCCTCTTCCCCAAATCCATCGGTGGCTTCAGAAAGGTCATATTTTTCTTCTATGTCTGCAAACTTATCACCCAATAAACTCTTGGTACCGTATTGTTGTGGACCTATACCTTCTGTCCTTGAAATTGAAGGATAAGCAAGCTTACTACTCTCTTCCTTACTTACATTGATAAGCTCAACCAGAAAAGTCCAGTTTTTGGCAAAATCATAGACATAGATAAATTTCTGATTGGTATCCCTGATTTCTGAACCAATGGTAGTTTCTGTCATCAATAGAGGTGCTACTGGATAAGCTTTATCATAGGTTTCCAAAGAGATTTCCCTGCCACGCTGCCAATTATCATTGCTTCTATAGAATGTAGCCTGGTGCTTGCTATCAAACTCATAAGACTTTAAAATAGCCAAGTGCAGATCATGAAAATGCTGTGTGTGTTTGATGACTATATCACGGTACACTGCATCGTCTTCTTCCAGATAAACTCTAAATTTTAAAACAGCCATTCTCTAGGTTGAGGTTTAAGGGTTGTAAAGCATGCAAATTAAGCAAGTATCGCCTTGAAAAACAAAATTCCGTATTTATTCACCGGTAACCAAACCCAATTCAGCCCCTTTTTCTAACATGAACCTAAATGCTGCTTCATATTCATTAGGAATAAGACCGTCTAAAATGGCTTCCCGAATAGCGTCTTTAATTAAACCCACATTTCTACCCGGGCTCAATTTAAAATGCTCCATGATCATTTCACCGGTTATTGGAGGTTGCCAATTACGCATTTGGTCCTTTTCTTCCACCTCTTTCATGCGTAATTTGACCAATTCAAAATTTTGCAAATAGCGTTTTACTTTTTGCTTGTTCTTACTGGTAATATCGGCGGAGCATAACAGCATTAAAGCATCAATATCTTCTCCAGCTTCAAAAAGTAAACGCCTGACAGCACTATCCGTAATATTATCCTTGGTTAAACTAATGGGTCTTAAATGCAGGGCAACCAGTTTTTGCACCAGCTTCATTTTTTCATTTAAAGGCAATTTGAGTTTGGCAAAAATTTTGGGGACCATTCTTGCACCAACCATCTCGTGTCCATGAAAGGTCCATCCATGCCCTTCTTCAAATTGTTTGGTGGCGGGCTTTCCAATATCATGTAATAAGGCAGCCCATCTTAACCACAAATCCTTGGTATTTTCTGAAATATTGTCAATGACTTGTAAAGTGTGGTAAAAATTATCCTTATGACCATGACCATCAATATATTCAGCACCATGCAGATCCACCATTTGAGGAAAAACAATTTGCAATAATCCTGATTGGTAGAGTAAATCCCAACCAATAGAAGGTTTTGGACAAAGCATGATTTTATTCAACTCATCCGTAATCCTTTCTTGAGATACTATTTTAATTCTTGCAGCTTGTGCCCTTATGGCATCAAAAGTTTCTGGAACAATCTTAAAACCCAACTGTGTTGCAAAACGGATGGCTCGCATCATGCGCAAGGGATCATCACTAAAAGTTTGTTCAGGCGTTAAGGGGGTTTGAATAATTTTTGCTTCAATAGCAGCTAGCCCATTAAAAGGGTCAAGCAATTGTCCAAAATCAGCCTGGTTAAGGCTAATGGCCAAGGCATTGATGGTAAAATCGCGTCTATTTTGGTCGTCTTCTAAACTACCGGTTGCTATTTCTGGTTTTCTACTATTGGGTTGGTAGCTTTCTTTTCTGGCCCCTACAAATTCAATTTCAAATTCTGGCAATTTAATCTGAGCAGTACCAAAATTTTTAAAATAGGCAACGGTAGGTCTTGGTTCAAACAAATCCGCTACGCGATGTGCTAAAGCTATACCATCGCCCAGGCAAACTATATCAGCATCCTTGGTAGGTCTTCCTATAATTTTGTCTCTAACAAAGCCGCCAATTAAAAAAGTGGGCAGTGATAATTCTGCTGCAGCTTTGGCTATTTTATCAAAAACCACCTGTTCTGTATGGGTAAAATTCAAATCCATCTGCGGCAAATGTAATTGCTTTCTTTGTTTAAGCGGGCAATCTGGACAACAAGTCTGCTTGATCAATCAGATGGGCACAATTGAAATGGCCTTGTGGACATGCTTTTTTACCATGAATGCCACAGGGACGGCAGTCTAAAGCTGTTGTAAGTTCCACTATCTGGCTATTATCAGAAAGAGGACCATAACCACTGTCTCTTATACACATCTCCGAGCCC
>CAMFKK010000152.1 GCA_945957225.1 uncultured Sphingobacteriia bacterium
AGTCTGCCATCAGCCACTTTCATGGGGGCAGTCCAATGCCCATTTTTTAAATGCGATACCCAAATACAGACGTCTTTATTGCCTTCCTTGGTGCCACCAAACCAAGCTGCAACCAAACCCTTGGGTGTTTCTGCAATAGTGGATGCATGACTCTCAGGAAAACTTGCTTCTGTAAAAATGAATTCATTTTTGACCAGCCCTTTTTTAAATGGTTTCTTCACCAAAAAATGATAAGAACCAGATCCAATTTCAATGACCAAATTACCAGATTCCATTTTTAAGATCTTGATGCCTGCTAAAGCTTCCAATGCTTTTCCTGATTCTGTAATATTTTCTACAGCAGCTGAAGGCAAGTAAATTTTTGCACGGGTATTGGCCGGTATTTGTATCTGCCATTCAAATTGACCAATACTATTTTTCCATTGGCTTTGAATCTGGCCATAGGCCGATGTATAACTAGCATTTACCCAATCCAAACCATCTACTAAAGATGGTTTCATCATGATTTTCTTGAAAGCAACTTCTAGTTCATCAGATTTGATGCCACCTAGATTTTCATAGTACCAGGTGAGCAAATCGCCTAGTAACATCACGTGGTTCTGAGAATTCATTTGTGGATTGGCCGTATTGCCATTCCAAAGTTCCCAAATAGTGGTGGCACCTTGCGCTACCATATAACCCCATCCAGGATAGGTTTTGGTACTGGCTAATTGATAAGCAATATCGGCCCTATCAAATTTGGTAAGCCCACGCATGAGCCATTGACTACCAATTAAACCCGTGCTAATATGACCATGATTCTCCACTAAGATTTTGGTGACTATTTGATTAAATACACTGGCTTGCAAACTATCTGGAATCATTCCAAAACTTAGCGGCAAAAGATTGGCCGTGACCGTATTATTGCCATAGTATTTTTTCTGAGAGTTGTAATAAGTCTGATTAAACGCAGCCTTAATGGTGCTTTCTAGTTGCGCTAATTTTTTTGATGCCGTTGGATGGTTCACAATGACTGCAAATTTTTGCAGGTATTGCAGGAGCTTTACATAATAAGCTGTGGCAATTAAACCACCATCGGTGATTCTGGCGGTATCTTTTGCATGAATCAATTCAGGTGATTCAGGCGGCACACACCAGTCTCCATACTTATCCTTGGTGATCAACCCTTTTTTCAAATATTTATCCGCTATATGGTCTGCCCACTTGAGCATGGATACATAATGTTTTTCAATACTTCGGCTGTCTCCATATTGTTGGTACAACATGTCTGCCACTGTAATATAGGCAGCTGGCCAGGTAACATCATCCGTATAATAATTCCAAAATGCAGGAGCCACATCAGGAATTACCCCTTCCGCTGTTTGTGCGTCTTCAATATCATTTAACCATTTGGCATATAAATTGGCATTGCCAAATAAAAAGCTTTCGCCCAAAGCTCCCATGGTTCTATCTCCCAACCAAGGTTGACGCTCATTTCTTTGCGGACAATCCAATGGCATGCCTTTGTAATTGCCAGCAATGCCCCACCAAGCATTCTGGTGAATTTGATTCAATGTTGTATTGGAAGATTGAAAACTACCCGTATTGGCTAGATTATCATAGATAACTAAGCCTTCAAAATCCTTGGTTGTTGGAACACCAGGATAACCAGAGATTTCAACAAAACGGAATCCATGATAACTAAATAAGGGCTGCCATGATTCTTGTTCTCCACCCTTCATGGTATATCTATCGGTTGCTTTAGCATCCCGTAAATTAGCTGTGTACAATGATCCGTCTTTTTGAAGACTTTCTGCAAAACGCATTTGCACCGTTTTGCCCTTGATGCCATTTCTAAGATTCAAACGCAACCAACCCACCATATTCTGCCCCATGTCTAGGATATAGACACCAGGTTTTCCATTAAGTGATTGAATCTTGATAGGCTGTACCTTGCGCATTACTTTGATAGGCTCTTGCATTTGTGCCACCAATTGTCCCGTTGGTTTTTCTACGGATTGCACGTTTAACCATGCTGCATCATTAAAGCCGTTTGTAGACCATCCCTTAAAAGATTTATTGGCATCATATTCTTCCCCATCGTACTCATTATTGGTTCTAATGGGACCATCTGCGTTTAATTTCCAAGTCTTGTCAGAAATCACTAATTCCTTGGAACCGTCTTGGTAAGTAATCTCTAATTGCAATAAGAGTTTGGGGAATCCAAAATTGTTGATTTTTTTAGGCTTATAATCTTGACGCATGGTAAAATAACGGCCATTACCCAAGACCACACCAATGGTATTATTACCCTGTTTTAATTGATTCGTTACTTCATAACTATTGTATAATACAGTTTTGCGGTAATCAGTTGCCACGGGGGCCAATACTTGATCACCCGTTTTTTGCCCATTGATTTGTAAATCATACAAACCCAAACCACTGATATGTACAATAGCCTTTTGAATGGCTTGACTTGTTTTGAATTCTTTTCTTAAATAGCGCGCAGACAATCTGGAAAATTGACTAACACTGTCCCAAGCAAATGGGGCATCCCATCCTATCCATTCAGCTTTCCAATCTTCAGTTTGTAACAAACCCATGCTCCATGTGGCTGTCTCACTCCAAGGCGTAGTTCCATGATTGGTATAGGATCTGATCTTCCAATAATAACGCTGGTTGCTTTGCAAAGACTTTCCTTGAAAAGGAATTTGAATAGAAGCGCCTGAGGAGATTTTTCCTGAGGTCCAAATATCCGCTTTGTCTTGGGTTAGTTGTTCCTTGCTGCTAGCTACTAAGATTTCATAGGCGCTTTGAATAGTATTTCTAGTATTGGATTGTAGGTTCCAACTTAGTCTAGGTGCTAGTGCGTCTATACCCATTGGGTTTGAGCGCATTTCACAGCGCAGGTTGTTGACAATTATCAATTGAGCTTTGGCTGAAAAAACTGTTAGGTTCATCCAGATAAAGCCCAATACTATTTTTAAAAATTTGCTACGCATAAGCACCATTTTATTGACCCGTAAAATTGAAATAGACCACAAGTTCCAAAGCCCTGTTTGGATCTTTTTCATAATCGTAAAAAATATTCTTCAAGCCCATGGGGCCAGTTGTTTCATTGCGCTGTGTTTTTGAACCAATACTAGGAATGCCCTGCATCAAAGAAATATCGCCCGAAGGGAATAAGGGTTCATAGTTTTTCCACTGGTCCGTTTTAAAAGCAGGGGTGAACAATCTTAAAAACAAGTCTTCTGTTTCAGTAACAATGGTAATAGGTTTTTCTTTGGTCAGGAGCTTTGCCCAATACAGGTTGGCATGATAGCCCTTGAATTCAGGATAGACCCAAGACTCACCCGTTTCTGTGTTATTATAGGTTTTGTTCCAAATGCCTAGGGATCCTCCTTTTAATCTGTTTTTCCATACCCGATAAGGTCCTTTGCCCAAGTATTCCACTCCCTTGATTTGAGATTCTGGATAGGAAAAATTGACCCCCACAAAATCTGTAAAATAAGCCGATGGGAAATACCTGGTTTTCATTTTGATCCAACCACTGGGATAAATGGTCCATTCAAGGGTATTATAACTTTTCTTTTTGTCATACTGTGAAGCAATGACCAAATTCTTTCCTTCAAAATGATAGTTAAAGCCAGCAAAATTATTGACGCTTTCTTGCAAAACCGGGCCTTGATTAAAAGGGATAACAGTACTTCCATTTTTCACTTCTTGCAGTAACCCATTATTGCTATTAATTTTCAAAGAAAGATCCCCAACAAAAATTAAATACAAACTGTCTTTTTGCTCCATTTGCACAATAGCCATTCCTTCTTTCTCCACCATTTGTTTAGCATGATCTTTGGGAAGACGTATGGGATATGACCAAGTAAAAATTTCTTTACCGTCTGGCCCTGATGCTGTTAGATATAAACAGTCAAAGGTTTTCCAATTTGTTGGAAGTGCCACAAAAAGAATTCCTTTTTCCAATGGTTCTATGGAAGGAGCATTTATTATGCCCTTGACACTTTCCAATGAACCAAATTTGGTTAGGCGCCAACTAAACCCACATTGATTTAAATTGGTAAAGGAAAAACGATTTTCTACTTGAAATTTCCCATTAAAACCTGGAGCAATTTCTCTTCTTTCTATATGAACCGGACTCCAGATTTCTTTGATGGCAAAATAGGAACCTTCTTTTTCATGATAGGGTCCCACTATCCCATCGGCCCCGCGAAAATTATCTGTATCTAATAATCCATTCTTATCTGTTCTTACAACCGCTTCATCAGCAAAAGCCCATAGGAAACCACCGGCAGCCAATGGATTGTTCCACATGGATTCCCAATAATCTTCCAAGCCTGCCCCATGACCTCCATCAAACCAACCGTGTAAAAACTCTGTAGGCAATAAAATATCATGCCCATTTTCATAGTTCCCTACTCCATAATGGTATTCGCGATAGTGTTGGGTTTCTATGCCCTTGTACAATTGCCAAGGATGCACCAGGGGTCTTTGTTGCATGTCCCATTTTTCAAAGATTTGATCCAATTCCAAATTATGCCCGCCCTCATTACCATTAGACCAGATAACAATGGAAGGATGGTTCTGGTCATGTTGCATCATTTCTTTCAAGAGCTTGGTGCCTGTTGGCGTATCATAATTTCCATGCCAACCCGCTAATTCATCCATCACATAAAGACCCAATGAATCACAGACTTCTAGAAAATGTTTGTCCGGAGGATAGTGACTCATCCTAACCGCATTCATGTTCATGTCTTTCATCAATTGAACTTCTTTAATACTCAAGTCCTTGCTAGTAGTTCTTCCAGAATTAGGCCAGAAACTATGCCGATTCACGCCCTTGAATTTCATCTTCACCCCATTGATATAAATACCATCACGCGGTTTTACTACAACGGTCCTAAATCCTATTTTCTGGCTTTGAACGTGGACTAATTTTCCATGATCATATAATTTAATCTTGGCTTGATAGAGATTGGGAAATTCTGCAGACCATAATTTGAGATTGGTATAGAAAATGGCTATTGTACTAATGCTATCGGTTGTTTTCATCTTAAAGCCTTTACCAATTTGCTTTCCAGAAATATCGCATAGCTCAAGTGAAATCTCATCAGCATCTCCCCTGGTTTTAACCCTAGCAGTTAAACTACCATTGGCATTTGCGTCAATAGCCATTTCCGCAATATGCTGCTTGGGTAATGCTTCTAAAAATACCGGTCTAAAAATGCCACCAAATACCCAGAAATCCCCCTTGCGTTCCGCTTCATTGACCGATTGATTGGCTGAATGTTTGGCTACTTTAACTTCCAATAAATTCTCCTGATCCAATTTCAGTAAATGACTTATTTCATATTTAAAAGCATAAAAAGCACCTTGGTGAATAGCCCCAGCCACAACGCCATTTACCCGCACTTCTGCATCTGTCATCACGCCTTCAAAAACCAGGTTAATGATTTTATCCTTCCAGCTATTGGCTACTTTAAATTGGTATTTGTACCAACCTTCTTCCTTGCCTTTGATGCTGTCTTTGACAAATCCATAATCGTATTTTCCAAAACCTTGTAATTCCCAACAGGAGGGTACGGGAATAGTTGTCCATTGACCAGACTTAGCTCCCGCCGTACAGTAAAAATCCCAATCCACGGTATGATCCTTGTTCTTACCAGAGAGGTATTGAAATAGGGTTTCTTGCGCGCCTGAGTATTGAGACACCAGTAAGCTGCTGCAAAAAATCAATGCTTGGTATAAATAGTTTTTTTTCAAAGACTAATTCAGTTTGCTGGTAATTTTTTCTAATGAAGCGCGATTGGCTATTTTTTTACCATTGACAAATATGCTCAACCCCGCTCCCTTTTTATAATGTCTGCCATCCTTGTCCCAAAGAATGGTAATGGTTTTTCCATGATACCATACATTATCCAAACAAAACCAATCCCATTGATTAGCTGGAATCAATGGATTAATTTCTAATAGATTATCCGTTCTAGGTCTTAAACCTACAAGACCAGTAATGACCAAATCATTAAAAGTACTATGGTTATAATATCGGCTTCTTTCTTCATCGCCCTTTAACCAATATCCCGTTTTTTCATCAAGATATTCTCCAATATAGGGCCTACCTCTGTAATACTGCGATTCCACAAAAGTCTGTAGCATTTTAAAATAGTCCTTACCTGAAACATAGTTCTGCGCCGGACCATTTAAAAGATTGGCCATCCCTGTTAGTGTCTGTGATGTAGCAAATGGCCAGACTGCTCCATCCCATTCGCAGGTACAACAACCATGGGTTCTAAATCTGTCTCTTATACACATCTGACGCTGCCGACGACTAGTCGAGTGTA
>CAMFKK010000153.1 GCA_945957225.1 uncultured Sphingobacteriia bacterium
ACACTCGACTAGTCGTCGGCAGCGTCAGATGTGTATAAGAGACAGTCTGTATACTATAGCCCAACTATCTGGGAGATTGGTTTCTACGCTGGTACTTTTGGATTGTTCTTTACTTGCTTCTTCCTATTTGCTAAATACTTCCCTGTTATTGCCATTGCTGAGATCAAGTACGTCTTGAAAACCACTGGTGAAGGATACAAGGGTAGAATGGATACAATTGAAGGAGAAAACTTGGAATCATTTGTGCACGAACACGCACACTAATATAAACTAACTATGGCAAAAAAGAAATTCGTAGTAGGCTGTTTTGATGACGAAGCCGTCTTGTTTCCTGCAGTGAAGAAAGTTCGCACAGCGGGTTATAAGATCCACGATGTGTACACACCTTTTGCTGTGCACGGACTGGATCATGCAATGGGTCTTCGTGAAACCAGTTTGCATACTGCAGGTTTTATTTACGGTATCACCGGTACCACTACTGCATTAAGTTGTATTAGCTGGATTTTCACCAAAGACTGGCCTTTGAATATTGGTGGTAAGCCACACTTTGCTTTACCAGCATGGGTACCAATTACTTTTGAGTTAACGGTATTATTTGCTGCAGTAGGTATGGTATTGACTTTTTGCTATCTCTGTCAATTGGCACCTTTTGTAAAAAAACACCATTTTCATGCTCGTGCTACTGATGATCTATTTGTTATGGTCATTGAATGCACCGACAAAACAAACGCAGAAGACCTGAAAGGATTCCTAGCATCTAATGGCGCAGTGGAAACCGATATCCAAGTAGCTGAAGAAGGCTGGCGGTTAGGTCATTATGACAAAGACGAAATGAGATTTGAAGCCAAACAAACTGTAGCTGCATAACACTTGAATTGAAAAAGATGAATAAATTAACCATCATTGCCATTTTGTCTACTGCTGCTGTAATCATCAGCTGTAGCGATGTGAAACGCAAGCCCGGATCTGTTTATGTGCCAGATATGGCTTATAGCCGTGCATATGAAACTTTTGCAGATCACAGCAATCTTGCAGAACAGGGGATTAACTACAACAACAGACCTGTTTTAGGCACTGTTGCTCGTGGAGAAGAATTGCCTTTTCATATTGCAAAAGATGCTCCTGGAGATACTACTAACTACACTGCTTCTAAATTGGTGAAAAACCCAATTGAAACATTGAATGAAAAAGAATACAAAGAAGCTGAACGCCTTTACCTAATCAACTGCGGTATCTGTCATGGTGCTAAATTGAATGGTAATGGTCCTTTGTACAAAGATGGTAATGGTCCATATGCTGCAAAACCTGCTACCTTGGTAGGAGATGCCAAATATGAAAACATGCCTGAAGGTCAGATGTTCTACTCTGTTGCCTATGGTAAAAACTTGATGGGTTCTTATGCATCACAATTAAGCCGCAAGCAACGTTGGGAAGTGATCAAGTATATTAAAATGAATCAAGCAAAAGGCAAAGCCGCCGCCGCTCCTGCACCTGCAGCAGCCCCTGTAGCTGACACCACTGCTAAGAAATAATTGAAAAGTCTATTCAATCATTGAAGAGACAAAGTACTAACTGATATAAAAGAGTAACGATGGCATCTATCAGAACGCAATTTGAGATACCCGGAAAAATGAAAACCTGGTCACTGGGTTTGATTGGCGTTGGGTTGGTTGCTTTGATCTTTGGTTTAGTAACCAAGGGTTTCAGCAGCGACGAACACGAGCAAGTGCATTTTTGGGGAACATTGATGTACAACACCATTTTCTGGACCCTGGTTTGTAATGCCAGTATGTTTTTCATTTGTGTTACTACCCTAGCTATGGGTGGCTGGCAACAGTCATTCCGCAGGATTCCAGAAGCTATTTCAACACTGGTGCCTATTTTTGGTTCCATTACTTTTGCCGTGTTGTTGTATGTGGTTTTGAGTGATAAGCACCATATCTACCATTGGTTAGATACGGAAGCAGTTGCTAAAGACCCTATCTTAACTGGTAAGTCTGGTTTCTTGAATGCCAAGTTCTTTATCTTCTGGACTACTTTAACCATTGGTTTCTGGAGTTTCTTGGGTTGGAGAATGCGTCAGTTGAGCAATGAAGCTGACCAAGCCCCAATGGATGCTGAAACTGGAGCTAAATTCATTTTTAGAAATACTGTAAGAGCTGCATTATTTACCGTTTGGTTTGCTTTGACTGTAGGTTCTACCATTCCTTGGTTGTGGATGATGAGTATTGATGCACACTGGTATTCTACCATGTATAGCTGGTACACATTTGCTAGTTCATTTGTTTCTGGTATGTCATTGATTGCCCTTTGGTTAATCTACATGAAGAACAAAGGTTATATGGAATTGACTAACCAAGAGCATTTGCATGACGTGGGTAAGTTCATGTTTGCCTTCTCTATCTTCTGGACCTATCTTTGGTTTAGCCAGTACATGTTGATCTGGTACGCCAACATTCCTGAAGAAACTGTTTACTTCAAACACCGAGTACAGGGACCCTATAAAGGCATTTTCTTCTTGAACTTAATTATCAATTTCATTTGTCCTTTATTGATCTTAATGAAACGTTCTGCAAAAAGAAATTATACTTTAGTAACTTTTATGGCAGTATTGATCATCTTTGGTCACTGGATAGATTTCTACCAAATGGTCATGGGCTCATTGTCTAAAGAGCATGTTACCTTGGGTTGGTTGGATTTTGGTATCCTTGCTTTCTTTGTTGGAATGATGATCTTCTTTGTAGGAAGAGCGCTAGCCAGCAAGCCATTGATTCCAAAATATCACCCTTTCTTAAAAGAGAGCGTAATTCACCAGGTTTAATATATTTAATGGTTGCCCTGCAACCAAGTTGAAAAGAATTTGTTTTAAATAGTAGTATCATCTATCAGAAAATATTGATCGCATTATGACCATTTTATTAACCATCGCAGTAATTGTACTGGTATTCGTAGTAATCTTTCAGATTGCAAAAGCTAGCGAATACGTATCTCTACTCAAAGGAGAAGAAGCTAGTCGCAAGCAAAACAACAAGATCAACGGTTTTTTGATGGTTGTATTCTTGGTGTTGGGCCTGATTGGTGTTTGGTATTGCAATAGCAAGCTATTTGACAAAACCTTGTTGGCACATGATGCTGCCAGTGTTGAAGGTGCAAGAGTAGATTCTATGCTTTGGCTTACCCTAGCAGTAACTGGAATAGTATTTATCGGTACCCAAATTGTATTGTTTTGGTTTGCTTACAAATACCAAGAAGATGAAAAAAGAAAAGTATACTTCTTTTCTCATAGCAATACCCTTGAAGCTATCTGGACCATTATCCCAGCCATTGCACTAACTGTATTAGTGGTAATTGGTCTTCGTAACTGGTTCTTGTTTACTGGTGAACCTCCCAAGAATGCCATGGTAGTAGAAGTTACCGGAAAGCAGTTTGGATGGATCTTCCGTTACCCAGGAAAAGATGGTGCTTTTGGTAAAAAGTATTACAAAAATATTGACGCTGCCTCAAACACATTGGGTCTGCTTTGGGATGACAAACTAGGCCAAGATGACTTGGTTACTGAACAAACCATGTATGTAGTAAAAGGTAAACCCGTTAAATTAATCATTGGTTCTAGAGACGTGATCCATGACGTTGGTTTGAGCCATTTCCGTTTGAAAATGGACGCTGTACCAGGTATTCCTACCACCATGTGGTTTACACCTAAGTACACTACTGCAGAAATGAAAGAAATTACGGGTAATCCTAATTTCCAATATGAAATCAGTTGCGACCAAATGTGCGGAAACGGTCACTATTCTATGAAAGGAGTAATTGAAGTAGTTTCTCAAGAAGACTATGACTTGTGGATTGCCAAGCAAAACCCTTACTATTTTGCAGCATTCCCAGACAAGGATCCAGCCGCAGCAAAACCTGCAGCAGCTACTGCTGATACTAGCAAGACTGCTAAGCCTGCAGAAGTGAAGACCGTAGCAAAAATGTAATTAAACCCACAACCCTTTTTAAATGGGGTTGTTACTATATCGTAAGTAGCAATAATAAAGAAACCAAGTATGAGTAACGAAGCTGTTCTGCACGCACATTCTGATGTAGCAACACATGATGCACATGGCGATCATTCACATGAGCACCATCATCATGAAACCTTTATCACCAAGTATGTGTTTAGCCAGGATCACAAAATGATCGCCAAACAGTTCTTGATCACCGGTATGGTTTGGGCCGTATTGGGAGGTCTGATGAGCGTTTTGTTCCGTTTGCAACTGGGTTACCCCGATGCAAACTTTCCTTGGCTAGAAAGCATTTTGGGTAAATGGGCCAAAGGTGGTCATATTACACCAGAAGCTTATTATGCCTTGGTAACTACACACGGTACTGTTTTGGTATTCTTTGTATTAACTGCAGGATTGAGTGGAACATTTGCCAACTTCCTAATTCCATTGCAAATTGGAGCAAGGGATATGGCTTCTCCCTTCATGAATATGCTGAGCTACTGGTTCTTTTTTGGCGCTAGTATTGTGATGTTATCATCTATGTTTGTTGAGACCGGTCCCTTTAGCGGTGGTTGGACAGCGTATCCTCCATTAAGTGCTTTGGGCGATGCTTCTCCAGGTTCTAAAACTGGTATGGATCTTTGGATTGTATCCATGGCATTGTTTGTAGTATCTTCTTTGTTAGGTGGTCTAAACTATATAGCAACTGTATTGAACATGCGTACCAAAGGAATGAGTATGACTCGTTTGCCTTTGACCATTTGGGCATTGTTCTTTACTGCTGTGTTGGGTGTATTGTCTTTCCCAGTATTATTGTCTGGTTTTATCTTGTTGATTTTTGACCGCAACTTTGGAACTAGCTTCTATTTGTCTGATATCTTTATCAATGGTGTAGGTGCTTTGCCAAACGAAGGCGGTAGCGCTATCTTGTTCCAGCACTTGTTCTGGTTCTTGGGTCACCCTGAAGTATATATCATCTTGTTGCCAGCCATGGGTATGGTTTCAGAGATTCTTTCAGTTAACTCTCGCAAACCCATCTTTGGTTATATGGCCATGATTGGTTCCTTGTTTGCAATTGCCATTCTAGCATTCTTGGTTTGGGCGCACCATATGTTCGTAACCGGATTGAATCCTTTCTTAGGTTCTGTATTCGTGTTATTGACTTTATTAATTGCGGTTCCATCAGCTATTAAAGTATTTAACTGGTTAACTACTTTGTGGAGAGGTAATATTCGCTTTACCCCTGGTATGTTATTTGCCATTGGTTTTGTGAGCTTATTTATCTCTGGAGGTTTAACCGGTATCTGGTTGGGTAACTCTGCCTTAGATATTCACTTACACGATACTTATTTTGTAATTGCCCACTTCCACATTGTAATGGGTGTTGCATCTATGTTTGGCATGTTTGCAGGAATCTACCACTGGTTCCCTAAAATGTATGGTCGTTATATGAATAACACTTTGGCCTACATGCACTTCTGGATTACCATTGCCGGAGCCTACATGATTTTTTGGCCAATGCACTATGAAGGTTTAGCTGGTATGCCTAGACGTTATTATGACTACAGCATTTGGGAAAGCTTTAAGCAATTCCAAGACCTAAACAGGTTTATTAGCTTGGTAGCCATGATTGTATTTGCTGCTCAATTCTTGTTCTTGTTCAACTTCTTCTATAGTATTTTCAAGGGTAGAAAATTAACTACTTTAAATCCTTGGGGTGCTAACACTTTAGAGTGGACCACACCTATCCATCCCGGTCACGGTAACTGGGTGGGAGAAATTCCAGAAGTACACCGTTGGGCTTATGACTATGGTAAAGACGGCAAAGAATTTATTCAGCAGACCACACCGGTGGGTGCTGATGAGAGCCATCACTAAAAATCACCGGTCTCTTTTTGAGACATCCGGTATCAGATAGTTGACATGCTCCCGGTAAATCGGGGTGCTCCTTTAAATCAGGTGCATCTCAATCAATCGGGAGCATTCTTTTTAAAAAATGATCATCAGTTAGGAATTGAGAAAGGGAAGATGCAGTTCTGATAATCTAAACAAACAATGACCATAACAGAAAACAATAGTTCCACCAGTTTTTCCATAGCCAGCAAAGTGAAGGATTATTTCCAGCTGATTAAGTTCTCTTTGAGCTTTATGGTGGTGTTCTCTTGCGTGATCTGTTATCTCTTGGCACCCAAGATTGTGATCTTTGACTGGTGGATGATTCTGATTCTTTTTGTTGCGGGTATGTTGGTAACGGGTAGTGCCAATGCCATTAACCAAGCAGTAGAAAAAGACACAGATGCACAAATGAAACGCACAGGTACCAGACCGGTAGCTAGTGGTAGAA
>CAMFKK010000154.1 GCA_945957225.1 uncultured Sphingobacteriia bacterium
ACAATAGCTTGGTAAACTGGAGTGAATTCCTTTAAAATTTGTGTTAGTTGTACCAAATTTTTATTTGGAATAATTCCCACAGAACGCAGCATAAATGCGTCTAGATTTTCAGCTGCAATCAAATTCTTTTTAAGTAAACCGCTTGTCATGCCGGGAATTTTAGTGCCATATGGGTACTCTAAATATTGATAGCTATAATCCAATGGCAAACTATCTAACTGCACAATCAGGTCTTGGTATTTCTTAGTATTAAAACTTGATTGTGTAAATGCTTTTTTAAATGCATTATCTCCTTGGTAGGATTGGAGGCTTTTGGTAAAAAGGTAAACCGCTAGGGGTTCAGAATATTTGGTACTAATACTAGGGTTTTGTGCCTTTGTGTTTAGTGGTAAAACAAATACAATAATGATAGTTAAAACTAATTTCATATGTGTACTTCATTTATTTGGTAGTAAAATCCAAGAGAAAGGGTTTCAATGATAGACTTGGTTGGGATTGACTTCTAAACCCACTCCCTACAATTATTTGATAACGTTGTTTAGGTTTTAATTGAATTTCAAAACTGACTGATTTTTTGTCAGCGGACATACCTTTGTATGAGACCAGTCTTAGTAAGTTTTTCTCACCCAAAGGGCCAAGTTCAAAACTTCTATAACGTTCATCTATTGGTGCAGAAAAATGGAAAGTAATTTCTTTGATGTCTGGACTGACCATGCTATCGCCATTGGCAAACTGTTCTATTTTAGTTACGTTTGGCCGTTGTAAATCAAATTCTTGTTGTAGTGTTTTCATGGGCTTAGAAAAATAGCCCGATTGGTCAACAAAAGCTGCAAGATCTGCAGGTTGGTTATAATCTAGCAGGATCATTTTTTCAATTGCTGCTTTTTTGTTTTTCTCCTTTTGATAATATGCTTGGCAAATTTGATATCCCACTACATATCCCAGGTCTCGTTGGTTGTTAAAAGGATTTGTTGCATTACTATATAGCCAATAGCCTGTAAAACTGTTGAATAATTGTGCACTAAATGCATCCCGAATAGCTTGTTCATTTTTTTTACCAAATTCAATTGCAGGATGACTTGAAGACTTGCCGGTACCTATTACGGCAACAAATTCTGCAACTCCTTCCATTAAAGACTGCCCAATTAAATTATCACAAACGGTAGTTTTTTGTTGGGTGTGAATCAATTCATGGGTATTGGAAAAAGCAACTTGTTGAATAGGATTTGACTTGAAGTAGGTTTTCAAATGTCCCAATGATTGGGGTAATTCTGAACTTACTACTTTTTCATCTGCCAATGCTATTTCACTGCCTATCAAGATCATGCTATCCATTGTGGTGCCTCCTGTTAGAAATGCACCCATGGTAAAATAGATGGTGGCTGGTTTAAGCTTGGGAAATACTTGTTTAATGTTCAAAGCATCTTGCTCAATTTCTTTAGCAAAGGTCTCAGCTTTAAGGGTGTTGGCTCTTATGGATTCCCAAAATTTGGGATAGTTGTGTATGGCGTCTATATAGGAGGATGCTGTATAATCTCTAACAGACATAATGGCCTTTAATCCCGGACTTCCTTTTTCTAAAAAATAGGAATTTAAATAACGATATTGTTCTGCACTATCCTTTGTTGATAGGATTTTGTCGTAAGCCTGCCAGAAGTTGTTAATATCAGTTGTTACAATCTGAATGGTCTTTTTTGGCTTTGCTAATGTTGATTGTGCAATCAACCTTGTTTGAAAACAGAAAAGCAAGCAAATAGGGATTATTACTTTCATGAGAATGAAAATAAGCTGCAATATGTGAATGGCCTATTTTTTTCAGTTAATGGTTGTTAAAGATTTAGAAAATCTCCCATTCCCAAATACCTGCTAACCCCTTACTGATTTTTACGCGTAAGTATCTGGCTTTGATCTTAAGATGATCTTCATGGGGAGATTGAATTTTTAAGTCAGCATGACCGCCAGCCATTTTCCATTGCTTACCGTCTACACTATATTCCAATTGGTAAGCATGGCCTGCAGTAGGTCTTACAAAATAGATGGCAGATTTTTTGATGGGCTGTATTTTACCCAGATCAGCCATTAGCCAAGGGTCTCCGTCTTCTGAAGATGCCATCCATCTTGAGCCATTGGCTTGATCAAAAGCAAAATTGGAGTAAAAAATCTCTGTTCTTTTAAACAAACTGTCTTTCATTGGTTTTATTACTAAGTCTGGTCTACTACTGGAAGCTTCACTACTAATTACTTTTAAAGGGTTAGTAGCATTTAATTGCTTTAATGCACCTACGCCGTTTAGGTGAAGAGATACAGGTTTAATGCTGCCGTCATCATTGAATTCCAGTTTGTTTACATAAGTCTGTCTATTGGTACTTGCCCTACCAAATTCCAAATAGGCAATATAATAATCATCGGTACCAGGAAGATTAAAAACACTACCATGTCCGGGGCCATATACACCTGTTGCATAATTGGTAGTGGTAATGACATCCTGTTTTGGAAAGTCAAAGGGCCCCAGGGGCGATTGCTTGCTAGTTACATAAGCGTATTGGTATTTTTCATCGCCCGATAGGGTATAGAGATAATAATAAATACCCTTGCGTTCAAAGAAAATGGGTCCTTCTGAATAGCCCTTTCTTGGCGTTGGTATAGCAATGCTATTGCTGTCTACCGAGATCATATCCGCATTCATTTTAGCAGCCATTCTTCTTTGCCAATATAAATAAGCTTGTTGGTCTTTGTCAATAAAAATCTCTGCGTCAATTCCTTCTGGTCCTTTTGGATTGCTTGATTTAAGAAGGGTAGCATTGGTATAGGGTTTGTAAAAACTATCAATGCCATTTGCAATTTTAAAAGGTCCAGTTGGTTGATCAGCCACCGCTGGATACATAAATCCATTGATGGTAGGATAGAGATAATATTTGCCATGAGCGGGAATAGCTTTACTTGGTGCCCAATACAATTGGCCAAGGGCCGATGGAAATAAATAGCCCTTAAAAGACCAGTGTACAAAGTCTTTAGAAGTCCATACAACCGGAGGTCCCGATGTTTTCAAACCATTGTCATATCCATCTGTAGTAGCATAACAATAGAAAACTCCATCAATCATTTGAATGCTGGCGTCTGCTACTAAATCAGGGATCAAAGCTTTGCCAAATGGGTTTAGATATTTTACTTGGTCTTTGTGAAAAAGCTGATTGGGTTTTAGATACACATAATTTCTTTCAGCGTCAAAAATCCAATTGAATTGCTTGATCAGATCACCACCCATGATACTATATGGTTGTCTACCAATAACACCCTCAAAAAATCCAGCAGTTATATTGGAAATGGAAATGTCTCCCAATAAAATAGATGGAACAATGGCTTCTTTAGTAGAAATGGTATTTCCAAAACTGTCTTTTAGTTTTTTCTCTCCCACCAATTTTAAGGTCTTTCCTAAGTTGTGGCTTTGAGCAAAATGGTCATCTAGTAATATGGCTCCAGAATAACCCGAGTGTATTAAAAATTTATTTGAGAAACTACTGTCTTTTACTTGACAAATACCTTCTAAAAAAAGCATCTCTTCCTGGATGGTTAATTTGATTTTTTGATAAGCTTTTAAGTTTTTTGGTAAGACCTTGTGTAACTTAATCATGGATTCATGGAAGTCTATTTCAACCACCCAATTTTTAAATAAGTCCATCCCAAATTTACCATCAGTTCCTTGTCCTGATAACTGGTTCTCCCATAGTGGAACCTGATTCCATTTGAGCTGTCCAATACTAAGTTGGTTGCTTGGACTATATCTTGAACTATTTCCCTGTCCACCCCAGGATCTAACACTATCAGTAGTGTTTGTAAATTGAATGCTCTTGAGCTGTTTTACGGACTGTTCAGTAAGGGTTAGTGCATTGGCAGCTGTATGAAACATTAGTTGAACAGTATCTTTTTGATTCAAAACAGCATTAACAGATAAATTGTTATGATCAGTTAGTTGAAATGGAATCTTGTATTCTAAAACTGTTGAACTGACTGTTTGTTTTTGGGCACTTACAAATTGAATCAAAAACAAAAAAAAGAATGAAATGATTGCTATACTTACTTTATTACTTCTCTTCATATTCATTCCTTTTACTATTGTTATAACTTTTTAAAAACCAGATTCAAAATTCTAGGAATTTGCGTCCTGTCTTGGTCATCAAAATATTCCTTTAGCTGAAACAATGTAAGACCATATTCCATAGCAGCGTTGGTAAAATCTGATACATGGTGGGTAAAGCAGGTTACTACTTGCGTTCCGTTTGCTGTTTCAAATCTAGCTTTTGAACCACTGTATTGTTTAAAGGGATGTAATTCCGCAATATAAACATGCCCCTTGTTTGCTAACAATTCAGAAACCTTTTTAAAGATGGGTCTAAGGTCTTTAATATGTTCTAATACCAAACTGAAACTCACCAGGTCAAATGTTTGATCTGCAAAATGCCAAGGTTGGTTAATATCTGCCTGAACAAAACTAACATTGGTTGCACTGATTTTTTCTTTGGCTTTTGACAACATTTCTTCAGAAAAATCTACTGCAAGAACTTGTTGGGCCTTGGTCTGAAACCAAACCGTGTTCTTGCCCGTGCCACAACCAATTTCTAAACAACTATTAAAAGCAATGGGGGCAAGTGTTTCACGCAAAACAAGGGCTTCAAGATCCCTTGTCTTATTTAGGTTGGTGTCATATTGATCTGCCCATTCATTATAAGCATTTTGTACATTCATATGGTAGATTTACCAATTGAAAATAGCAAAATCGGTTAATAATCTACAGATCTTTCCATTGGCATCATAACCAATATAGTTTGCGTACCTACCATCGCCAATCCCAGAAGTAAAAACGGCTAAATTTTGATTCTCAAATTCATAGATGCCATAACGCCATCCATCATGTTTATGCGTGCTGGTTGATTTTAAAATAACCGTTCTTCTATTATTGACCGTGTCTTTTTGTAAAGCTTGATAAGCCCCTTGATCCATAAATAAACCAAGTTGCGCGTCTACATAATAGCCAATAATCTTTTTTCCGCCAATGGGTATATTTTCTTGACCGGGTAGTAAAGCATAAGACCATCTTACTACAGGATGGTCATTAAATAGAATTCTAGCAAATGCAACTACTTCTACGTCTTTTAATTTGGCCAGCGATAACTGTACTGGAAAGCTGCCAATGGGGAAACTGTCTTTATAAGGTTTAGCATATTCCTCCATGAGCCAAGGATCACAGGAAATGATTTTTCCTGTTGTAATCTTGATTTTACCCATGTTGAAACCAAATAGATCAAACATCAGCCCATTTGACATTTCTTGGCTGCCTTTGATAAATGCTTTTTCAAAAATGGCGGGCTTGGCTACTATTGGAATAGTAGGAGACAAGACAGTGTCTAATATCTCTTTGCTGTACACTGGTTTTGCGTCTTCATTTTTGGAATCTTTGTTTTTACAAGCTCCAATGAATAATACCAATAATAGCAATGCGAATAAGCGATTCATTTATTCTACTTTTAAACCACCATTAATTCATAAAAATCATCTGGATTCAGATATTTCTTTGCCAGTTCCTGTAATTCTTCTGCCCTAACATTTCTAACCGTATTCAAACTGTTGTAGAAATAATCTGATCCAAGATTATTTAGGATATAATTCTTCCAGCGAGCAATAATTTGGAAGGGGCCGTCAAGATCTCCCAACAAAGACCCTATCATATAATTACGAACTAGGTCAAGTTCTTCTGCTTCTATTCTTACATCGCGCAGCAGTGCCATTTCTTTATATACCTCACTAATAGTAGCTTCTGCAACATCTCTACCCGCTTCTGTACTAATCATCCAAGCAGTATCATGCAAGTGGTTTTGCAAATAACTATGAATACCATAAGTATAGCCCTTGTCTTCCCTAATATTGCTCATTAAACGTGAACCAAAGAATCCGCCAAAAAGGTTGTTCAATACCTGAACTTTTGGAAAATCTGGATGATGCCTATTGGGAAAAGGACGTGCAATACGGATGGCTGCTTGTACAGAATCTGCATCATTGACAATGCTGTGTTTTTTAATGATGGCAGGGGTTTGAATAATCTCTCTAAGAGGAAACTGTTGTTGATTAAATGGCAGCTGTCCTAAGGCTTTGTTCAATAAGGCTTGGGTATTTGCTAATAATTTTCCAGCAACAAATACTAGACACTTTCCATGGGTATAATACTGTCTGTAATCTGTCTCTTATACACATCTCCGAGCCCACGAGACCGGAGCCTATCTCG
>CAMFKK010000155.1 GCA_945957225.1 uncultured Sphingobacteriia bacterium
AGTTACTACTAACCCTTTCCCAATAAGGCCATCCCAACGGATGGCTTTTTTTAGAACATAACCCAAGGATAATGACTGAGTTATGCTAAACTTACCTAATTTTAATTAGCCTCTGATTGATTTTTTTCTTCACGTCAATCCAATAGTACTTATGCGTTCCATCTTCAAAATTTATAGGCAGTTGTTGCTATTGCTGCTCATAGTTTTGTGTTTTTCTAGAGAAAGTTTGGCTTTTGATGGATCGGAACCTCTTGCAAAACAGGGGGTGATTGACCTTAGAAATATTGATCTTAACCAAGAAACCATCAAACTTAGGGGAGATTGGGAATTCTACTGGAAACAATTATTAACCCCAGAAAGTCAATTTGGAACGGCCGCTTATGCCGATTTTCCAAAACTCTGGAATAATACTTTTTTAAACAACCAGCCACTACCTGCTCAGGGCTATGCTACTTATAGGGTCTTGGTACTCCTGCCCCATGGACCCAAAAACCTAGCCCTATACATTCCCGATGTCTATACCTCTTTTCTCTTATTTGCCAACGGGAAACCACTGGTCAATAATGGACAACCTGGAACATCCAAGGAAACAACAACCCCAAAATGGATTCCAAGCACTGTAGCCATTGAAGTAAAGGGTGATAGTTTGGACCTGATTTTACAAGTTGCCAATTTTCAACATAGCAAGGGAGGTCCTTATAAAGACATACAGATTGGAAACCGAGACATCTTAATCAACCAGGACAAAAAAGAAGGCGCTTATGACCTTTTGTTAACTGGCTGTTTGTTTATGGGTGGGCTCTTCTTCTTTGGCCTTTTTCTCTTTGGAAGACATGACAAAGTAATCCTCTATTTTTCACTGTTCTGCATTTCTTATAGTTATCGGATTATTGGAACAGGCTTATATGAGTTGCATAGTATTTTCCCCAACCTGCCTTGGACCATGAACCTGCACTTGGAATATATTAGTCTGTTTTTGGCCGTAGGTTTCTTTGCCCTTTATACTTGGAAGCTCTATCCCAAGTACTTTCACAAGAATATCATGTGGTTGACCGTTGGTTGGAGCGCATTGTATATTTTGACCACTTTAGCTCTTCCAACGGTGATTTTTACCCAGTTTATTAGTTATTTTCTAATATCAATGTTCTTTTTTCTATTTTATTTATACTATGTCTATTTCCAAGCAGCTAGAAATAAATTACCAGGGTCTATCTATGCCCTCTGTAGTACCGCTGTGGGTATGGTCATGATTGCATTAATTGACCTAGAATATTTTGGCTTGGTAGACCCCCAAAAAGGGATTTTGTTTCTGGGTTATGTGAGCTTTTTCTTTTTGCAATCCCTGATTCTATCCTACCGTTTTGCCCACCAACTCACTAAGGCAAAACTTGACGCCGAACAAGGACTACAAGCCAAAAGTGAATTTCTCTCAACCATGAGTCATGAGATTCGGACCCCACTCAACTCGGTCATTGGCCTCAGCAATCTTTTGCTGCGCGATGGTCCCCGGAAGGATCAGGAAGAATATTTGAAAGTGATGGTATTCTCTGCCAATAATCTTTTGTCCATTGTCAATAATATCTTGGACTATAATAAGATTGAAGCGGGTAAAATTCCTTTTGAGCAAATTGAAATGGACCTGGCCGATATGGCTAGGAATATTATCCAGAGTTTTCAGCAATATACCCTGGAGCAGCAAAACAAAGTGCTTTTAGATATTGACCCCAGACTCAATTTCAAAGTCATGGGTGATCCCACACGGACCACCCAGATTCTCAGCAACCTGGTAAACAACGCCATCAAGTTCACCAAAAAAGGAACCATTACCCTTTCTTTAAAACTGGTGGAACAAAAAGAAGCAGCTGCTTTTATCAGATTCAAGGTCTCCGATACGGGCATCGGCATAGCCAAAGACAAACAAAGACTGATTTTTGAAAGGTTTACCCAGGCTGATTCCTCTACTTCCAGGGGCTATGGAGGAACCGGTTTGGGTCTTGCCATCTCCAAAAAGCTTTTGGAAATGCAGGGCTCGGAACTGCATCTGGAGAGTGAAGAGGGTAAGGGTTCCAGCTTCTTCTTTGTACAAAAATTCTTGTTGAGCAAATCGGCCAAAACCAATCAAGCCCTATTTACGGAACTGCCACCAGAAGAATCTCAACCGCTGAAGGGTATCCCTATTTTGCTGGTAGAAGACAATGAAGTGAATATTTTGGTGGCTCAAACCTTTCTGGAAAGATGGGGTGCCAGCATTGACGTGGCCATGAATGGTCAAGAAGCTTTGGACAAATTAGACCTCCAAAAACACAAATTGATCCTGATGGACATGCATATGCCCGTCATGGATGGCTATACTGCCACAGGAATTTTGAGAACCAAAAACATCAAGATTCCCATTATTGCGCTAACGGCTAGCCTTCCCAAGGAAGTAGAAGAAAGGATTCATTCCATAGGTATGGATGATATTGTGGTCAAACCTTTCTTGCCCGAAGAGTTGTTCAAAAAAGTATTACACTATACGGGTCTGTATCGCTCCTCTGATTTAGAGCGCTAATTGGCTGCGCCGATTTCTTTAAAGTGTATGGTCTCAAAAAAGGTCTGGCAAGTGTTAGGCCTATTTATGAATTTCTTCGAACCCACCAGTCTGTTTGTTTTTGCGCACATTGTTCCAATGAAAATATCGGCCATTCATGGCCACATAGACCCCATGGGGTAGGGCTTGTACAAAGGCCAAAGCCGATCCAAGATTGAAAAGTCCGTCTGAACTACCAAATTTATAGGGGATCATGGCGCCGGTAAGTACAATGGTTTTGTCCTTATTTTCTGCGGCCAGCACCGCTGCTGTCTCTGCCATGGTATCCGTTCCGTGGGTAATGACAATCATGGACTCCTCCGCCGATTGGCACTGACGGGAGATCAGCTCCCGATCATCCTGGGTCATTTCTAAACTATCAATCATCATCAGGGTCCTAATATCTACGTCTACTCTGCACCTACCCAGTTTCAAGAGTTCCTGAATATGGGTGTCTTTAAAATAGAGCTGCCCATTGAGTTCATTGTATTCCTTGTCAAAGGTTCCACCGGTGATAAAAATACGTATGGCCATAGCAGAAGATTGAGACACGAAAGTACAGAAATTAAATACCAAGAAATCCCTTGAGTTATGAATGAAATCTATTTTAGATTATATTTAAAGTTCCAACGATTATCCTAAACTAGATTTGATCATGCGCCTTTCAGTTCTATTTTTGATCTGTTTTTTATCCGCCTGTGCGGTAAAAACCAGACAGGTATTACAGATTCCTAGAAAGGATGAATCAGGTGTAATCAAACTCTATTTTGACCGAGAGGGAGCGTTATACCCACCTGATTTAAGGATCAATCCTTACTATTTTTACTTAGAGCATTTGCACAAACGCAAACTGGCCAGATATAGCAATCCGGAATATGCTACCCTTGAAACCGCTTTAACCAAATACGATTCACTTTCCGTTCTGGCCATTAGAGAGGAATATAAATTGCGGGACAAAGACAGCATGCGCTTGTTTTTGCGGATGCAAGACGTGGTGCGTAAAAATATTGTGGGTGATATAGAAAGAAACCTGAACCAGAACAGCACCAGAGACCTAGTGCTTTTTATTCATGGATTTAATGACCCCACACCCGATGCCTTTTATTATTCCCTTCGCAAGAATATTGAAGCGCATTTACCATCCAAACCCGTTTTTGTAGAAGTCTATTGGGACGGGCTTACTGCTTTGGGAGACAATCCGGTCTTTACCAATATCTGGAGTTATGCGCAAAGTAATTCTGCCAAAGTGGGTTTAGGGCTACGAAATATCTTGAACAAACTCAATACCAATACCCGGCTCACCATTGTAACCCATAGTCTGGGCGCATCGGTGGCAACCCATGCTTTGTTCAATCCAGGCAAATGGCCCGAGCGTTTTCAGGAGGAATTGGAAAGACAATACCATTCAGAAAATATTGCCACACCCAAACAAAAAGATATTCGGATTGGGATGCTGGCTCCCGCCATTCAGGGTATCAAGGTTTTTGACCATATTGACTATACCATACCTGAAAATACGGCACCAACTATTACCCGAGTGATCATAGGCTATAACCATTTTGATTATGCAGTAACCAAGGGTGGCTTGTTTGCCAGTTATTTTGGCTCCACTGCATTAGGTGCCGATGACAAAGGAGAAGTGGCCAAGACCATTGCAGCTATTAAGGAAATCAATCCCAAGATTAAAACGGTGGGTGTAGATTTTTCCCTGACCAAAAAGATTGACAGTTTGAACACAAAAAAACTGCAACGCAAATCTCCTTATAAACAAAGGGAACATGGATTGCAGTTCTATCAGCAGAATGAGCATTTTGCCGATTTTTTATCGGCGCTCTTTGATTAAAGTTTATCGTACAAAGCCCTAAGCTTTTCGCGGGTCATGATTTTTTCCCAGTCTTTTCCAAGCGCATTTTCCCAAAGTGGTTTCATACCCAAAGACACATTCATCATCTTTTCAAAATCATCCTCACTCAGGTTTTTACAAATCCCTTGTGGAATTTCTATTTGGTTCTTCTCCACCATGTATTTGAATTCCTTTACACCGGCGGGATAGTATTCTTCTAAATGATTCATCACAATACAGTTACCCACCCCGTGTTTGGTACCCAATAAATAACTCAGACCATAACTCACGGCATGGGCCACACCCACCTGAGAATAAGCAATACTCATACCTCCAGCATAAGAAGCCATCATCAGTTGGTCATCTGACTCCTCATCCCAATGGTCTTTTTCTACATAAATTTTCTGGCAAAGTTGCAAGGCTTTCTCGCCATAACTCTTGCTAAATTCATTTAAGAATGTGCCTTCCAAACTTTCAATACAGTGAATATAGCAGTCCATACCCGTGTAGAAACGTTGGTTGGCTGGAGCTCCCTTGGTTAATTCTGGGTCTAATACAATTTGATCAAAAGGGGTAAAGTCTGAGTTCATCCCCAATTTTCTTACTGGTCCAGTTAACACGGTTGTGCGGCTAACCTCAGCACCCGTTCCACTTAAAGTGGGAATCCCTACTTTATATACCCCCGGAAACTTAACCAGGTCCCAACCTTGGTAATCGGCAGAAGAACCGGGGTTGGTCATCATCAAAGAAACGGCTTTGGCTAGGTCCATGGCGGATCCTCCACCAATACCAATGACCCCACTAATGGTACCAAATTCATCTTTTAATCCCTGCGCCAATTTGTCTACCTGGGTAGTCTTGGGCTCATAGGTAACGTCTACAAATATGATCTTGTCCTTGCCCCTTAATGGAACCCTACTAGCCAGAGGTTTGCCTTCAAAAAAATGGTCCACCAAAAATATCATTGGAGCATCACCCTTGCGTTGGGGCGCTAAAATTTCATCCAATTGGTTAAAGCTACCACGGCCATAAACCACATAACTCACCATCTTAAAATTCCTGAAGCTTGACATAGTGCTTGCTTTTCTTGAATAAGGGTTCAAAGATACAACTTAGGTGCATTCGGGATTATTTATGCCATTGACCCTTTTTTTATCTTTTAAACTAAAAAACTTGTTCTAGAAATAGGGTTCCCTATTTTGTTGTTTTAATTTAGTCAAAATGAATTCTCCAAAGCAAATTGTAACTATTTGGGTTGATGCATTTAACCGCGCAGATCTTGATGCACTTGCTTCACTCTATGCAGTTGATGCTGTCAATCACCAACAACCCAATGAAAAGGTTTGTGGTAGAGAAGCCATCAAAAATATGTTTCGCGCAGAATTTGCAGCTGCACCATTTATGCATTGCATACCCATTCAAATGATTGAAGAGGGAAATTGGTGTGTATTGGAATGGAGAGACCCCAAAGGATTTCCTGGATGTGGATTTTTTGAGGTCATCAATGGATTAATCACCACACAAAGAGGGTATTGGGATAAGCAAAGTTTTGAGAAATTATATTCTTTTTAGTGAACAGACCCCATTTTCCAAAATTTGATTCCTTCAAATTGGCTGATGCCGCCATTGCTAAATAGTTGAATTCCGGTATCGCCGGGTTCAGGAAAGAGTTGTGCAGTCATCACCACCGTACCATTGGCAGCATAGACTTCTAGAATGCTGGCGTCAAGAAAAATGCGTAGGTCAATTTTTCCAGTATTGGGTAGGGATGCTTCTGCGCGAGAAAGTTTTGCGTATTGCGCATCAAA
>CAMFKK010000156.1 GCA_945957225.1 uncultured Sphingobacteriia bacterium
CACCAACACTCGACTAGTCGTCGGCAGCGTCAGATGTGTATAAGAGACAGTCCTATTTCTATTGCTGATTCATATGTTCCAGTGAATGCCATGCAAATTCCATTGACCCAAACAGAGGGGTTAAAAATTGGAGATAGAATCTTGATTCATAGACCCAGCACTCAAGAGTGGTTAGAAACATTAGGTACTTTGCATTTTGGTGGAGGGCTAACTACCCTTGGTTGGAAACCCGGGGAAAGGGATTTGTATTTTGACAGAACCATCACCCAGATTCATCAAAACAATATTCAAATTGATGCGCCCATTACAACTGCTATTGATGGTAAATATGGTGGAGGATCGGTTATTCCTTACCAGTGGGAGGGACGTATTCAACAAGTAGGAATTGAAAACCTCCAATTGGTTTCTGAATATGATCAAAGCAATCCCAAAGACGAAGCCCATAGTTGGATGGCCATTACCATGGAAAATCTGGAAGATGCATGGGTAAGGGCTGTATCTTTTTATCATTTTGCTGGCTCAGCGGTAAACCTATTAGAAACCACCAAACGTATTAGCGTAGAAGATTGTATTTCTTTGGAGCCTATTTCAGAAATTGGTGGGCAACGCCGATATACTTTTTTGAATGCTGGTCAACAGAATTTGTTTCAACGCTGTCAAGCAACAAATGGCTATCACGATTTTGCCACAGGATATTGTGCAGCAGGCCCCAATGCATTTGTACAATGCAGTTCTATACTACCCTATAATTTTAGCGGAGCCATTGATAGTTGGGCATCGGGTGTTTTGTTTGATATTGTCAATGTAGACGGCAATGCACTTAGGTTTGGCAATAGGGGGCAAGACGGTCAAGGTGCTGGTTGGGCAGCCGCCAATAGTTTGTTTTGGAATTGTTCTGCTGCAAGAATTGATTGTTATAAACCACCTACTGCGCAGAACTGGGCTTTTGGGTCTTGGAGTCAGTTTGCGGGTGATGGCTATTGGGATGCGTCTAATAATAGCATTAGCCCTAGGAGTTTTTATTATGCGCAATTGTCCCAGCGCATAGGTAAAAATATGTTGGATCAAGCAAGGTTATTAAAAGTAGAAACTGAAGCATCTAGTAGTCCATCCGTAGAAGTAGCAGCCTTATTAACTGCCCAAGCCACCAAACCACAAATGCAGTTAGACGAATGGATTTTGATTGCAGCTAAAAAAAATAATTATAGTACCAGTATTAAAGGGGTAGCCTCTATTGATCAAATTGGTCTTAATAAAACAACAGCTCCTGTTCTGGCGCCTAAATTGGTTATTTTGAATGGAGTCATTAGTAGAAATAACCAATTGCAAATTGGCAGAAGACAGGAAGTGCCATGGTGGAATGGTGGCATTCAAGGCAGGGATGTATTAAATGCTCAACCCGCTATTACCCGTTGGGTGCCTGGAAGAATAGGTAAGGGATTAACCGATGACCTTGATGCACTAACGGATTCCATGATCAAGAATAGGATTATTGGAATGGAACAACATTATGGACTTTGGTATGAAAGAAGAAGGGATGACCACGAACGTATAAGAAGAATGGATGGAGAAGTGTGGGCGCCTTTTTATGAATTGCCTTTTGCCAGATCAGGTAAAGAAACTGCATGGGATGGTCTTAGTAAATATGATCTAACCAAATACAATCCTTGGTACTGGAGCCGCTTAAAAACATTTGCCAATCTGGCAGATCAGAAAGGTCTTTTATTAGTGCACCAAAATTATTTTCAACACAATATCATTGAAGCTGGAGCACACTATGCAGACTTTCCTTGGAGAACCGCCAATAATATTAACCAGACAGGATTCCCTGAGCCAGTTCCTTATGCGGGAGACAAACGCATATTTATGGGAGAACAGTTCTATGATATCAGTCATCCAGTAAGAAGAGCTATTCATCAAAACTACATTAGACAGTGTTTGGAGAATTTTAAAGACAACTATTCTGTGATTCAATTCATAGGTGAAGAATTTACTGGTCCTTTTCATTTTGTCAAATTCTGGCTTGAAACAGTTGGTACATGGGAAAAAGAAACAGGAAACAAACAATGGATTGGGCTTAGTGTGACCAAAGACGTACAAGACAGTATTTTATCCATTCCAGCACTGGCCAAATTGGTAGATATCATTGATATAAAGTATTGGCATTTGCAGGCCGATGGAAGCTTTTATGCACCAAAGGGTGGACAGAACTTGGCACCCAGACAACATGCACGTTTATTAAAACCCAAGAAGACTAGTTTTGCTCAAGTCTATGAAGCTGTAAAAACCTATCGCCAACAATATCCCAATAAAGCGGTCATATATAGTGCTGATAGTTTTGACCAATTTGGTTGGGCTGTGTTAATGGCAGGAGGTTCCTTGCCTGTGCTGCCTGCATTACCAGCAGATTTTCTCACTGCTGTCAGTAGCATGAAGCCAGTTACTATCAATGGGGAGTATCAATTAATCAATCAAAATAAAGAGTGGATTATCTACTGTAATAACAACTTAAGTCATCTTTCAACAGCCGATCCCACACATATATATCAAATGGCTTGGATTGATCCAAAGAATGGAAAAATTATTCAAGAGATGCAAGTCTTGGGGTCCGCATTAAAAGAATTTAGTAAACCAGTTTCATCTGATTTGGTGGCATGGATAAAAAAATAATAGTGAAAAAGAAAAGTACCATAAAGGCAATACTTGTATTTGGTCTCTTAGGATTGTTCTTTTTAAATGTAACTGCTCAAAAAGAATTACCCCTGATTCAAGTGGCCCCCAACAAGCATTTTTTTCAAACCTCAGATGGTCAACCATTTTTTTGGTTGGGCGATACTGGATGGCTATTGTTTGTAAAAATGAATCGAGAAGAAATCATTCAATACCTAGACAATAGAAAGTCCAAGGGATATAATTTGATTCAGGTAATGGTGGTACATGATTTAAAGAAAGCGGTGAATATTTACGGTGATACTGCATTTGTAAATAAAGACCTTTCTCAACCTATTACAACTGCGGGAAATGATTATAAGAATGCAGCCGCATATGATTTCTGGGATCATGTTGAATTTGCCATTCAAGCTGCTGCACAGAGAGGCATTTATTTGGCATTGGTTCCTGTTTGGGGGAGCAATGTAAAAGAGGGAATGGTATCAATAGCTGCGGCACAATCCTATGCAAAATTTTTAGTGAATAGATTGGGCCATCATCAAAATATTATTTGGTTGAATGGAGGTGATCTCAAGGGCTCAGAAAAAACAGAGATCTGGAATGCCATTGGAAATGCTTTAAGGGCCAATGATCCCAAACACTTGATTGGATTTCATCCAAGGGGTAGGTCAACCTCCTCCGAATGGTTTCACCAGTCTAGTTGGCTAGACTTTAATATGTTTCAAAGTGGACACAAAGACTATGCACAAGACACAGTGGAACCAAGGATGGGTGAGGATAATTGGAAATTTATGCAAGCTGATTATGCCCTACAACCCACCAAACCCAGTTTTGATGGAGAGCCTTCTTATGAAATGATTCCGCATGGATTGCATGATACCACGGCACCTAAATGGAAGGCAGCCGATTTGCGTAGATATGCTTATTGGTCTGTGTTTTCAGGTGGGGCAGGATTTACCTATGGACATAATGCGGTGATGCAATTTCACAACGGTCAGGGTGTGGGTGATTATGGCAGCAAACAAGATTGGAAAGATGCAATGAATGATCCAGGTGCTGGGCAAATGCAATGGGTGAAAAAACTAGTCTTGTCAAAACCCTATTTTGATCGAGTTCCTGATCAGGAATTGATAGTTTCCAAACAAGGAGAACGTTATGAAAGAATAGTAGCAACTAAGGGAAAGGATTATGCTTTTGTCTATACTTATACAGGAAGGGTTTTGGAGATTCAAATGGGAAAAATTGCTGGCAAACAAGTAAAAGCTTCTTGGTATAATCCCAGAAATGGCACATATCAATTGATAGGAAAATATAGGAATCAGGGCACACAGGTTTTTCAACCAAATGGCAAACAGGAAGCTGGCAATGATTGGATATTGGTTTTAGAAACTATGCTTAACTAATGAGGCAAAGGGCTTACCATATTATTATATTGATTTGTCTATGCGGATTGCTTTTGTCATGCAAACAACAGTACTATGTATTTAGTTCTTTTCAAGAACCTGCTAAAAAGGGATTGGAAATTTTGTTAAGCAAAGACGCTTACCATTGGACAAGGCTAGATTCTGTATTGCTTAAACCAATGATTGGCAAGGATAAAATCATGCGTGACCCTTCTATTCTGCAAGGCCCTGATGGTATCTTTCACCTGGTATGGACTACAGAATGGAAGGGAGGCAACGGATTTGGTTATGCATATTCTAAAGACTTATTGCATTGGTCTGAACAGCAATATATTCCGGTGATGCGCTCAGAGCCAAGTGTAGTCAATGTTTGGGCGCCTGAATTGTTTTATGATGTCAAGCAGCAGCAGTATATCATAGTTTGGGCCTCTTGTATCCCCAATAAGTTTGCCAAGGGCGTAGAAGAGGAAACCAACAATCATCGCTTGTATTATACCACAACCAAGGATTTTAAAACCTTTTCTGAAACCAAATTATTTCTTGACCCAGGATATAGCGCCATTGATGCAGTAATTGTTCAAAAGACAGCCAGTGAAATTGCTCTTGTATTAAAAGACAATACCAGACCTGAGCGCGATTTGAAAATGGCTTTTTCTAATGATGCTTTAGGGCCATTTACTGCTACATCTGCTCCCTTTACCCAAAAATTTACAGAAGGTCCTGCCGTAGCTAAATTGAAACATGGTTGGCTCATTTATTATGATGCTTATCAAGAGAAAAAATTTGGTGCTGTATTTACTAAGGATTTCAAAAATTTTCAATCGGTAGATAGTTTGATCAGTGTTCCCGAAGGACATAAACATGGTACCATTATTCGGGTAAACAAACAATCTCTCAAATCATTATTAGACATCAATGATAAGTAATAGAAAAATACTAGATAGATATTTGTTCATTTTGATCCTATTTGTTGGTAGTGTTCAAGTGCAAGCGCAGGATGATACGGTACATTATTCTGGAATTACACAATCCAATGTTGACTACCACCACGGGCAATTAAGACCAGCCATTGGGGTGCATAATATACAAGTGTTCCGAGCCAATAGGGAGCACCCTGACTGGGCTGGTGACGCTGGTTGGACCTATAACCACGCACCCATGTTGGCTTATTGGAATCAGAAATTTTATTTAGAGTATTTAAGCTGTCCCATTGGAGAGCATTTACCACCCGGTCAAACTTTGTTGATGGAATCAATGGATGGATATCATTGGTCCAAACCAACGGTATTATTTCCTCCTTATAGAATACCTGACGGAACAACAAAGCAAGGTAGAAAAGAAGTTGCCAAAGATTTGTACGCGGTGATGCACCAGCGCATTGGTTTTTTCACCTCAAGTGCTAAACAATTATTGGGTCTAGGCTATTATGGTTTGGTCATGGGAGCACATGATGATCCTAATGATGGTAATGGCATTGGTAGGGTAGTTAGAGAAATCAAAAAAGATGGCAGTTATGGCCCCATCTATTTTATTCGTTATAATCATGCTTTTAATGAGAAAAATACGGCTTATCCTTTTTATACCAGTAGTAACGACAAAGCATTTATTGCAGCTTGTAATGAACTCTTAGCTTCTCCTTTGATGATGCAACAATGGGTAGAAGAAGCGGATAAAAATGACCCACTGATACCATTGAAAAAAGACTTTAAAGCTTTTAGTTATTATCATTTAAATGATGGTAGGGTAGTAGGGCTTTGGAAATATGCATTGACCAGTATTAGCAAGGATCAAGGAAAGACCTGGGCATATAGTCCATTGCGGGCACCAGGTTTTGTAAATGCCAATGCCAAGATCTGGGGGCAAAAAACCAGTGATGGCAGATATGCCACGGTCTATAATCCTTCAGAGTTTAGGTGGCCACTTGCGATATCGGTAAGTGACAATGGATTGGACTATACCAATCTATTATTAGTGAATGGGGAAATTAGTGCACTTAGGTATGGTGGTGCTTATAAGTCTTATGGTCCTCAATACGTACGCGGTATTCAAGAGCCGGATGGTAATCCTCCTGGAGGAAATCTTTGGGTCAGCTTTAGCATG
>CAMFKK010000157.1 GCA_945957225.1 uncultured Sphingobacteriia bacterium
ACCGAAGCCCTTTCATGGTTAAATGAACTGGATAGACAGTACCATTTAACCGATAAGGATTATGGCATGGGCGATTTTATAGAAGACCTTAAAGAGAATGGATATCTCAAAGAAAATCCTCAGGACGGTAGCTTTAAAATCACGGGTAAATCTGAACAAACTATTCGCAAAAAAAGCCTCGAAGAGATTTTTGGCAAACTAAAAAAAACTAAACAAGGAAACCACCAAACCAATAAGCAGGGCAGGGGAGACGAGTTGAATCCGGATACAAGACCCTTTCAGTTTGGGGATGCTTTAGAACAAATAGATTTTACAGAAAGTATCAGAAATGCACAAATCAATCATGGCGTAGAAAGTTTTTCTATGCGGGAAGATGATTTACAAATAAGGGAGTCCGATTTTAAAACCCAGACTTCAACAGTGCTCATGATTGATATTTCTCATTCCATGATTTTATATGGGGAAGATAGGATTACGCCTGCCAAAAAAGTGGCCATGGCTTTGAGTGAGTTAATCACCACCCGATACCCCAAAGACACGTTAGACATAGTGGTTTTTGGAAACGATGCATGGAGTATTGAAATCAAAGACCTACCTTATTTGCAAGTGGGGCCCTATCACACCAATACGGTAGCCGGATTGGAATTAGCAATGGATTTATTGAGAAAGCAAAAGAATCCCAATAAACAGATTTTTATGATTACAGATGGTAAGCCCACCTGTTTGAAAATTGGCAAAAAATATTATAAGAATAGTTTTGGTTTAGACCGAAAAGTGGTGAATAGGTGTATCAACCTTGCAGCGCAATGCAAAAAAATGAAAATACCCATTACTACATTTATGATTGCTTCTGATCCTTATTTACAAAGCTTTGTACAAGAATTTACCGAAACCAATCATGGTAAAGCATTTTTTGCTTCCCTAGATAAATTAGGCGCATTCTTATTCAAGGATTTTGAAAGTGGGAAAAATAAAACCCTTTATTAATTACAGCACATGAGTAAGCAACAAATACAGACTTTAGGAGAATTGATGAAAAGTGGATACCGGTCTAAAACAGTGAAAGAAGAAATCAGGGAAAACCTGATTTTAAAAATGCAGTCAAAAGAAAATCCTTTTGAAGGCATTATGGGGTATGAAGACACGGTGATTCCAGATACAGAAAGGGCCTTACTTAGCCGTCATAATATACTCTATCTTGGACTAAGGGGGCAGGCCAAAACAAGGATGGCAAGACAGATGGTGGAATTGTTAGATGAGTGGGTGCCTACCATTGCGGGTTCAGAAGTGAATGATGACCCTTTACAACCTTTGAGTAAATATGCTCGTGACCTAATTGCAAAATTGGGAGATGATACACCTATTCATTGGGTAAACAGACATGAACGTTATGGAGAGAAATTGGCTACCCCTGATGTAAGTGTTGCTGATTTAATTGGTGACATTGATCCCATTAAAGCGGCCAATATGAAGTTGAGCTTTTCCGATGAAGAAGTGATTCATTATGGAATTATTCCAAGAAGTAATCGGGGTATTTTTGTCATCAATGAATTACCCGATTTGCAAGCTAGGATTCAAGTAGCACTATTCAATATTTTGCAAGAGGGCGATATCCAAATCCGTGGTTTTAAATTAAGAATGCCTTTAGATATTCTGTTTGTCTTCACGGCCAATCCAGAAGACTATACCAATCGCGGTAGCATTGTAACTCCCTTAAAAGATAGGATTGAAAGTCAGATTTTGACCCATTATCCCAAAACCATTGAAACATCATTGGCAATCACAGAACAGGAAGCCAATTTATTGCCCATACAAACGGAAAGGGTTTCTATTAGCGATTTATTGAAAAGATTGGTAGAGCAGATTGCATTTGAAGCAAGGAATAACGAATATGTAGATAAGAAAAGTGGGGTTAGTGCAAGATTGACCATTGCAGCATATGAAAATGCCATTAGTGCAGCAGAAAGAAGGGCCATCATTCATGGGCAATCAAATACGCAAGTGTGGATTTCAGATTTGCAGGGCATCATCCCTGCTATCACAGGTAAGATAGAATTGGTTTATGAAGGGGAACAAGAGGGGCCCTATCAAGTTGCCGTGCAATTATTGGATAAATCAATAAGATCTCAATTTGTTCAATATTTTCCCAATCCCGATCAACTGAAAAAGAAAAGAGCCACCGGGAAAAAATCAGTAGAAGAGAAGGAGCCGGAAAACCCTTATAAGTCAGTGATCCGATGGTTTGATGCTGGTAAACATGTTGACCTGATTTTAGACATGAAAGACGAAGCTAAAATTGCTGCCTTATACCAGGTTGACGGTTTGTATGGCATAGTTAAAAAACATTATCCTCATGCCAATGAAAACGAGAATGCCCTGTTGATGGAATTTGTCTTACACGGCTTGGCTGCTTACTCAATGATCAGTAAAAGAAATATTGACGGTAAAATTGAGTTCAAAGATTTAATGGGTAGCATGATGAATCTAGGGCAGTTTGATATGAACGAGGAAGATGAAGATTATCAAGGTTAAAATCATTTAATCAACATTCCAAACTTAATTCCAAAAGAAAAGGAAAGTCCAGGACTGCTACCTAGTCTGGTATTGGCATAATTATAAGCTGCTGTTGCGTCACTATTGGTATAGCTATTGCTTTCTAGTTTATTGTCAAACCCATAGCCTAAGCCCCAATAACCGTCTAGCAAAACTTTATTGCCAAATACCCATTGTTTTCCAAATTCTAAGTGTAATGCAGCAAAGTTTACTTGCTGTTTTTCTATCTCATATTGGCTACTGGCTTTATAAGCAATTCTATTTTCACTATAGGATCCAAGATAAATTATTGGTTTTATATAAGCGCCCTGCATGATATGCGTGAATCTGGTTCTTCCAAACAGAAAGTCTGGAAGCTTACTAAATTTATATCCACCACTAACAAAAATGCCAAATTGGTTCTTTTTAGTTTCGTTAATGCTGCTATAATTATAGTCTAGTATGTTGTTGTTACCCAGTCCAATGATTCCCAAGGATAATTCATAAGATTTTCCTACTGACAGCTGTTTCTCAAAACTGAACTCAGAATAACCGATTAAAGGTGAGAAAAAATTTAGTTTGATAGCTTTTGTTAATTGGCCAGGATAATTGTCCCAATTTTTTAAATCATCATTGGCATCAAACAATTCTTTTTTACCATTTTCATAAATGATCATATGAACCAGTTCTTTACTAATACTGTATATAGGACCTTGTAAATTATCTTGACTATAATACTTGATCTCTGAAAGTCCAATTTCTGTGATTTTGCCACTGATTTTTTTACCATCTTTTTTGATGATCTGGTCTTGTGCAAAGGACGATATGCTTATTAGAACAGCTATTATTAAAGAAAAAACTAGTTTCATTCCATCTGTTTATAAAATGACAAAGCAGCAAGAAATCTTGCTGCTTTGAAAATAAAATTCATCAATAAATGACAATTTGATTACTTTCTGAGCTTGATCTCGGTATCTAGCTCCTTGACCATTTCACTAGTAAATTTTTTGCTTGCTTTGGCTATGGATTCAGGGTCAACTGCTTTGGTTTGAATAGACATCAGCAATTCTTGACTCTGCGTATCGTATAAATTACTTTCTAAATAAATGGTTTTCTTTTCAACCGTATAGCCTGGGTTATAAGTGGACATACCTGTACTCATCACAACACCGGGTCCCATCATTCCCAATCCAGAACCCCAATAATTGCCATAATAAGACCCAAAATTGCCATAATAGCCGTAAGTGCTTACAGGGTTATAGAAAGACTGAGAAGCTTTTACATAATGACTTTCTGTGCGGATATCTTTAACTGCAACGGTGAAAATAGTTTCTAATTTCAATTCTTTGATCTTGGCCAAAATGGCTTCAGCTGGAAAATTCTTACCTACGTTCATTGGTCCTAAAGCTTCTATACTGGTGATGGTTTTGAGTCCCCTTCTTTCTGCTGCGGCTTTTAGATCTGTTTCCAAAATATTACGAGCATTTAAGTCTTGGGCTAGTACCATAATAAACAAACTGCGTTTTTTGCCCAAGACCTCTGTGTCTTTTTTTACCCAAAATCCAATCACAGACATGGATGAGGATTTGCAACCTTGCAAAAGGGTAATCAGTGCGCAAGAGGCAAGAAAGAGTTTGATTTTATTCATGGTAATTGTTTAAACGGTTTATTCCGTTGGGTTAGATCATTTCTTGGAGTTTGTTTACAACCAAGTCAATTTCTTCTTTGGTATTATTTTTGCAAAATGAAAATCTTACAGTTACTTGGTTGGGATTAGAGTTTATGGCCCTTATAACATGAGAGCCTTGATCTGCGCCTGAAGTGCAAGCGCTTCCTCCACTGGCGCAAATATGGTTGATATCCATATTGAACAGAATCATTTCACTTTTTTCAGTTTTAGGAAAACTTACACTAAGTACAGCATACAAAGATCTTCCTGTTCTATCCCCATTAAAACTACATTCGGGTATGGCTTTTTGTAAGGCTGCTGCCATATAATCCTTTAATCCTTGAATATATTGACTGTCTTTTTCAAAATGTTCAGTGGCCAATTCAAGCGCTTTTGCAAAACCTATAATGCCATACACATTTTCAGTACCCGCGCGCATATTTCTTTCTTGTGCACCTCCGTTAATCAAAGGTTTTATTTTCACATTCTCATTAATATACAATATGCCAACGCCTTTTGGGCCATGAAATTTATGACCTGCACCAGTAATAAAATGAACTGGGGTATTTCTTAAGTCAAATGGAAAGTGACCAACAGTTTGAACCGTATCGCTATGAAAAATGGCGCCATATTCCTTACAAAGGTTTCCCACAGCATGAATATCCAAGATATTTCCAATTTCATTATTGGCATGCATTAAAGTAACCAAACATTTCTCCTCACTTTCCTTGAGTAATAATTCAAGGTCTTCTAAATCTATATGCCCATTGTCCAATAATTTCACATAGCTCAAAGCAGCTTCTCCATTCTTGTGCAAATATTCAATAGTATGTGTAGTGGCATGGTGTTCAATCACTGAAGAAATAATATGCTTGCAACCCAAGTCTCTTACAGAAGCAGTTATTGCAGTATTACTACTTTCAGTTCCGCCACTGGTAAAAAAGATTTCTGCTGGATGTGCGTTTAAAATTTTCGCAACCGTTTTTCTGGCATTTTCAATACCCATCCTGCATTCTCTTCCATAACTGTAAATAGAAGAGGGGTTGCCAAAATTGGTAGTTAAATAGGGCATCATGGCTTCTAGTACAGCTGGGTCTAGAGCAGTTGTAGCGGCATTATCCAAGTAGATTCTTTCCATGGGTTTGCTTTACTGTGCTTCATTAATATCCTGCATCAATCGCTTGGCAATATTGGCAGCGGTTGTTTGGAAATTACTTTCAGCATAAATACGAATAATGGGTTCAGTATTACTTGGACGCAAGTGAACCCAATCAGTATCAAATTCAATCTTTAACCCATCAATGGTATTGATGGGTTGTTTTTTATATTTCTTTTGAATCACAGAAAAGATTTTTTTCAAATCAGTTCCTGGATTTAATTCTATTTTATTCTTGCTAATAAAATAATCAGGGTAACTGCTGCGTAATTGTTTTACCGTTTTTTTCTCGTGTGCCAAATGCGTTAGGAATAATGCAATACCTATTAAGGCATCCCTGCCATAGTGTAAATCAGGAACTATGATTCCTCCATTTCCTTCTCCTCCAATAACCGCATTTGATTCCTTCATCATATTTACCACATTCACTTCGCCTACTGCACTTGGAAAATATTGACCACCATGTTTCTCTGTCACATCTCTTAGTGCCCTAGTACTTGATAAGTTACTAACGGTATTCCCTTTTCTGTGTTTTAATACATAATCAGCTACAGCCACCAAGGTATATTCTTCACCAAATAAAGTGCCGTCTTCACAAACAAAACAAAGCCTATCTACGTCAGGGTCTACAGCTATACCCATATGGGCTTTTTGTTTGTTTACTTCATTGCATAATTGGTTTAAATGCTCCGGCAATGGCTCCGGATTATGTGCAAACTGACCGTTTACTTCTCCATTCAAAACAATAATTTCTTCAACACCTGTCTCTTATACACATCTCCGAGCCCACGCTGTCTCTTATACACATCTCCG
>CAMFKK010000158.1 GCA_945957225.1 uncultured Sphingobacteriia bacterium
ATTGTAGGTAATGAAATTGCTAAAACAGACGATGTATTGATGAAGTTATTTGACGCTATTAAAGAAGTGCCTGTGACTATGGTTAGCTATGGTGGTAGCCCTCATAATATCTCTTTATTGGTACCAAATGAGTATAGAACCAAGACGCTACAGCTATTGAATAGCGGGCTTTTTGGACTTTAATTTAGTGAAAAGTGAAGAGTGAAGAGTGAAGAGATAAAAGTGAAGGGAGGAAGAAAAAGTGAAGAGATAAGAGTGAAGAGTGAAGAGTGAAGAGTGAAGAGTGAAGAATGCAGTGAGATTTTACTGGAATTGAAACATGAACCCTTGGTAAAGCCAAGGGTTTTTATTTTAGAGGAAGATTTATTTATAACTAGAACATAGGCGCAGCCTAGGTCACTTGCATATGCAGATCAAAGTCCATTCTTCACTCTTCACTCTTATCTCTTCACTATTAATTATCTAGTCTTAAATCATGCAAAAAAAAATCCCCCGATATTTCGGAGGATTTTTTTTAAGAGAATCTATCTTCTAGATAATTAATAGAGCGTCTCCATAACTGAAGAAACGGTATTTATCCTTGATGGCTTTTTTATAAGCTTCAATGGCTAAGTCATAACCGGCAAAAGCACAGGTCATGATTAGCAAACTGGTTTTAGGAAGGTGAAAATTGGTAACCAAGCTGTCTGCCACATTAAAGTGATAGGGGGGATGAATAAAGTGATTGGTCCATCCTTCACTTGGTTTCAATAATTTTTGAGCAGTAAAACTACTTTCCATGGCGCGCATGGTGGTAGTTCCAATAGAACAAATGCGTTTACCGGATTCCTTGGCCTTGTTCACAATTTTGCAGGCTTCATCAGTAATCTGATAGTATTCAGCATCCATTTTGTGTTTGCTCAAGTCTTCTACTTCAATAGGGCGAAATGTGCCCAATCCAGTGTGTAAAGTAACTTCTGCAAAACGGATACCTAAGATTTCACAACGCTTGATTAATTCTTTGCTAAAGTGCAATCCTGCAGTAGGAGCAGCCACCGCACCTTCGTGCTTTGCATAAACGGTTTGGTATCTTTCCTTGTCTTCTTCATCTGGCTTGCGCTTGATGTATTTTGGCAAAGGTGTTTCTCCTAAGAATTCCAGCATTTTTTTAAAGCTTTCATCATCATCGTCCCAGAGAAAACGGATGGTTCTACCACGGCTGGTGGTATTGTCAATTACTTCAGCCACCAGTTCTTCATTGTCTCCAAAATACAATTTGTTTCCTACACGAATCTTTCTTGCGGGATCAACAATAACGTCCCATAAACGGTTGGGCTTATTCAGTTCACGTAAAAGGAATACTTCAATTTTTGCACCTGTTTTTTCCTTGCGGCCATACATTCTTGCAGGGAAAACCTTGGTGTTATTTACTACAAACACGTCTTTGTCATCATAGTACTCTAGGATGTCACGGAAATGCCTGTTTTCCATATGACCGGTTTTACGGTCAACTACCATCAAACGGCTATCCTCCCTTTTCTTGGTAGGATTCTGAGCAATGAGGTTCAGAGGAAGGTCAAACTTAAATTGGGATAATTTCATGTGTCTCTTAAAATTTTAATAGCCACATTCAGGTTGCCGCCGCCTTACAGGGCAGCTCGCTTCATGTTACGGCATGAATTTTGGAAGTTGGCAAAGTTAAGGAACCTTGGCTAGAATGCCAATTTAACCCTAAGAATATCGTTAAAACGCTTTTTTTAATGGGTAATTTTTACACGTAGATTAGTTTTATTGAAGGCCTTTCACCTAAATTTGCGCTTACGCTTGTTAGTTTGAAAGAAGCATTTGAAAATCAGAAATCGTATGATGAGAAAATCCTGGTGGAAAGTATTAACAGTCCTGCTTCTTTTATATACCTGTACTTATGGCTTTTATGTGAAAGTTCCAAGATTGGATGATCGGATGCAGGAATCTATCCGCAACTTCTTTTTTCATGTTCCCATGTGGTTTGGGATGATGATTTTGCTTTTTGTATCTGTATATTATGCGATAAAATTTTTGAGAAACCCCAAACCCATTTACGACCATTATTCATTGGCATTTGCTACTACCGGAACCATTTTCTCCTTGTTGGGCATTAGTACTGGTGCTATTTGGGCCAACTATCAATGGGGGAGTCCTTGGACAGGAGACCCCAAACAAAATGGAGCAGCAATTGCTATTTTAATCTATCTGGCATATTTTGTTTTAAGGGGGAGTATGCAAGACGATGAAAAGAAAATGCGAATTGGAGCTGTCTATAACATTTTTGCTTTTTTCATGTTATTTCCAACGCTTTGGGTATTGCCTAGATTGACAGAATCACTTCACCCTGGTGGTCAAGGTAGTGAGGGAAATCCAGGTTTAAATGGGAAGGATATGGATATGAATATGCGCACCGTATTTTATCCAGCAGTAATTGGTTGGACTTTATTAGGGGTTTGGATTTCAACTCTTAAAGTGCGTTATCAAATTTTGAACGAAAAACATTTGAATAATGAATCAAATTAAGAAAATAGCATTTGTCTTATTATTAGGGTTAATGCAATTGTCCGTATTTGCACAAGATGCCATTACTACGGATACCTCTAATGATTTAATGCGTAGCAACGGCAAAATCTTTTTGGTAATGACCATTGTAGTTGTTTTAATTATAGGACTATTGCTTTACCTAATTAGTATTGATAGGAAAATCTCAAAATTAGAAAAGAAATAAACCTTTATTCATTCATAAAGGTTTCTTACTCATGTCAAAATAAACAATCATGTCAAGTCAACAACCCTACAGCTTCTTCCAAAGTGTGGAAAGAAGTTTTGACAAAGCAGCCAAATTTACCAAATGGGATAAAGGTTTGCTAGAGCAGATTAAAGCTTGCAATAGTATTTATAGCATGCGTTTTCCAGTGAAAATGGACAATGGAGAAATTGAAGTTATTGAAGCATATCGCGTACAGCACTCTCAGCACAAAACACCATGTAAAGGCGGTATTCGTTTTAGTCTGGCTGTGAATGAAGACGAAGTAATGGCATTGGCTTCTTTGATGACTTATAAATGTGCCATTGTAAATGTGCCTTTTGGCGGTGCTAAGGGAGGCATTAAGATTAGCCCAAGAAGTCATAGTGCTTATGAGTTAGAAAAAATTACCCGTAGGTATACAGCCGAGTTAGTAAAAAAGAATTTTATTGGACCTGGTATTGACGTTCCTGCTCCCGATTATGGAACCGGTGAAAGAGAAATGGCATGGATTGTAGATACTTATCAGTCTTTAAGACCAGGTGATATTGACAGTGCTGGTTGTGTAACTGGTAAGCCTATTACACAAGGTGGTGTAAGAGGGAGAAAAGAAGCCACAGGTTTAGGAGTATTCTTTGGGATTCGTGAAGTCTGCAATATGCCTGAGATCATGACCAAATTGGGTATGACTACAGGTGTGGAAGGTAAAAGGGTAGTAGTTCAAGGATTGGGTAATGTGGGATACCACTCTGCCAAATTCTTTCGTGAACATGGCGCAATAGTTGTTTCAATTGCAGAATATGAAGGTGCTGTTTATAAAGAAGATGGCATTAACGAAGAAGAATTATTCCAGCACAGAAAAGCCACAGGAAGTATCTTGAATTTTCCTGGTGCTACCAATTTGGCAAAAAACACAGATGCGTTAGAATTAGAGTGTGATATCCTTATTCCAGCTGCTTTAGAAAATGTGATTGATGGAAATAATGCACCAAGAGTTAAAGCCAAAATGATTGGTGAAGCCGCTAATGGTCCATTGACTCCTGAAGCTGATGAAATCTTTGCTGAAAGAGGGATCTTGGTTGTTCCAGATATGTATTTGAATGCAGGTGGGGTAACCGTATCTTATTTTGAGTGGTTAAAAAACTTGAGCCACGTTAGATATGGCAGAATGGAAAAGCGGTTTACTGAAAATATGAATGCGCATATTTTGGGTCAGATAGAAGGATTGACTGGTAAAACAGTGAGTGAAAAAGAGCGTGACTTTATCATGCATGGTGCAGAAGAAGTAGATTTAGTGCATAGTGGATTAGAAGAAACCATGATCAATGCAACCCGTGAAATCATGGAAATTTGGTTATCAAATCCAGAAATTCCTGATATGCGTACTGCGGCATATGTAAGCGCCATTAACAAGGTTGCCATCAGTTATACTGAATTGGGAATCTTCCCATAGTAGGTATTGCTACTAAAAGATGTAACACTTGGCCCTGGGTAATTCCCGGGGCTTTTTGTTTCATTTAATAGTAGTCAGGTAATTTGCTAAGTGTTGTGATACCCTGTTCTCCAATTTCAAAGACATAGCTGATATTACCATTGGTAATCATTACATAAGGGACAGGGATGCCAGTATTGTAGTGTAATACTTGTCTTAAAACTGTTTCATCAATGGGTACATTCATTTCCTTGCATTCTACCATCAACCATGGACTGGAGGATTGGTATACTAAAATGTCAAATCTTTTGCGGAGTTCTCCTATTTTAATTTCTTTTTCTATGGCAATCAAGGAAGCTGGAATATTCATTACTTGTAATAAATATTGAAGCACATTTTGTCTAACCCATTCTTCGGGACTAAGTCTAACCCATTGTTTGCGGAGTTCATCAAAAATCCATTCCTTACCCTCCGTTTCACGGATTCTAAATGGGTGTAGCGGAAATGGAATTTGAATCATATACTGGAATTAAACGCTAGATTTTGTATTTTAGACGATTGATTCCTTCAAAGATACTGTGTAGCAGGAATCAAAAAACATTGAAAAACTAATTTGAAGCAATATGAAAACCAAAGAAGAAATTGTCAATAACTGGTTACCCAGATATACAGGGGAAGCATTAGAAAATTTTGGCAAATACATTTTGCTAACCAATTTTAGCAATTATGTACACATGTTTGCCAAATGGAACAATGTGCCAGTAATTGGATTAGACAGACCCATGCAATGCGCTACTGCAGAGGGAATCACCATCATTAATTTTGGAATGGGTAGTCCGGGTGCAGCTACCATTATGGATTTACTTACAGCAATTCAACCAGAAGCCGTTTTGTTTTTGGGCAAGTGTGGCGGTCTAAAAAAACGCAATAAAATTGGAGACTTAATATTGCCCATTGCTGCTATTAGAGGAGAGGGTACCTCCAATGACTATTTTCCTCCAGAAGTACCTGCCATGCCTGCATTTGCCTTGCAGAAAGCTATTTCTACCACTATTCGTGATTACCAAGTAGACTATTGGACAGGCACCGTATATACAACCAATAGAAGGGTCTGGGAACACGATGAAGTATTTAAGGAATACCTGACAAGGGTAAGGGCCTATGCCATTGATATGGAAACTGCCACCATTTTCACCGTTGGTTTTTATAATAAAATTCCAACAGGGGCTTTGCTATTGGTTAGTGATCAACCCATGATCCCAGACGGTGTAAAAACAGAAGCCAGTGACAAATTGGTGACGGCGGAATACGTGGAGAAGCACTTAAAAATTGGGATTGATTCCTTAAAGCAATTAATCAATAAGGGACAAACCGTAAGACATTTGCGCTTTTAATCAATCCTTCCACAAAAAAGGGAAGAGAATAATGGCTAGTGCTATGACTAATATATCCAAGCCAACCAGCATCAGCACCAGTTGCAAAAGACCGGCTTGAATCACCGCCGAGAAGACAGCCGTGGAAATTTTCATGAGGATCAGTAGTTGGGGAATAATAATGGGGAAGCCCATGATAGCCATGAGTGCCGCCTGTTGTTGTGCTTTTGCGGCAATGGCAGCAAGAAAGGTAAATACCAAACTCAAACTAATTCCACCCAGACAGGCAATTCCCAAAAATCGCCATCCGTATTCTATGGGATTCCCAAGCAAAACTGTGAAAATGGCCAAACTAAGGCAGCTCATTACCAACATCAAAATAGCATTGAAAATGAGTTTGGACAAAACAAAATCCTTGGCTCCTGCAATGGAATAAAAATAGAGCATCTTTCCCCTGCTTTCTGCCAGAAAGCTTTTGGCTACAGCGTTGACACAAACAAATAATTGAATCACCCAAAATAAACCATTCCAGACCCTATCTTCGGGTTGGCCCATAGAGAGATAT
>CAMFKK010000159.1 GCA_945957225.1 uncultured Sphingobacteriia bacterium
AAGCTGTAGGCAACAAATCAATCACATGCCCAATTTGATTGGAATAATTTTTATTGGGCTTAATTCCAGCTGGCCATTGAACAATAAAAGGTGTAATCATCCCACCTTCGTGCATAAACCGCTTGTATTTTTTAAAGGGCGTATTAGAAACATTAGCCCAAGGATAATCATAGGTAACATAAGATCCCTTCTCTCCAATTTTTTTGGTGCTATCATTAAAATTTCTACCAGTCACGCTTTCAGCACATCCTCCATTATCTGATAAAAAGACTATCAAGGTATTATCGTATTGACCATTTTTCTTTAGTGCCTGAATCAGTTTACCAATATTTTGATCCATTCTATCAATCATAGCAGCATATACTGCCATCTTTCTAGTCCAAGTTTTTTTATCGGTTGCATTCTCCCATGCTGGAATATCCGCTGGGCGATCTGTTAGTTGATAGCGTTGGTCTATCAAACCCAGTTTGGCCATTTTCTGATACCGATTCTTTCTAGTAATATCCCATCCTTGTTCATATAATTTTTCATACTTAACAATATCTTCTTCCATTGCATGAATTGGAAAATGGGGAGCCGTATAAGCTAAATACAAAAAGAATGGATGATTGGCTTTGGTTTGCTGATGCAGGTTAAGGTATCCTATGGCATGATCCGTAAAAGCATCCGTCATATAAAATCCCTTTTCAGAAATGGGATAATCCGTATTGTCTTTTACAACATGTCGCTTACCAATTTCTTGTGGGATAATTTCATAATAACTATTAGCCCCTGAAATCAAACCAAAATAATGTTCAAACCCTCTTTTCAATGGCCAGTGTTCTGGACGTTCGCCTACATGCCATTTTCCTGACATATAGGTATTGTATCCTGCTTCTTGTAAGGTCTCTGCAATGGTTGGGTATTGGTCACTAAGAAAACCTTGATAGCTTCCTTTTTGAATAGGCGCTTTTGGCATAGTCACCATATTGCCCATACCAACCGTATGCGGATATTGACCTGTTAATAGAGACGCCCTTGTTGGGCAACACCTAGCATTATTATAAAAACTCCTAAGCTTAACGCCATTGGCTGCTATTAGATCTATATTGGGTGTTTGAATTTCACTGCCATAACATCCTATATCAGAATAACCCATATCATCAGCCATGATAAAAATGATATTGGGCCTAGTAGGCATGTTATCCTTGTCTTTTTTCTTACCAGACAAAAGGATGGTTGATAAAACAAACATGCCTAGAATTGCCCAGAACTGTTTTATTTTTTTGATATGGCTAAGGATAATCATGAACTATTGTTTCAATTTTATTACTTCAGATCCAGCCAAGAGATAAGCCCCTGCACCATATGCATCCCAACTATTGGCATTAAAATTTCTTCTTGGATCTCCACCAATTGGTTGCACCCAACCAACAGCACCTTCTTCAAATACCAAACTGTTTAATCCTATCCATCCTTTTTTTACAGCAGGTAAAAAGTTTTGTTTATCTAAAATTTTCTGATTGATTCCACAAGCCAAAGCATCACAATCAAAACTTATACCACTCCCCTCACCACCTGGATAAGCAGCTGGGTCAAATAAACTGGTTCTCCATAAACCATCAGCCTGTTGTAAAGACAAAAGACTATTGGCCATTTCTTTGTATAGCTTCAAATAAAAATCTCTACCTGCATAATTCTTGGGCATTTCTTGCAAAAGTTTTACCAAGCCCATGACCCATCCATTACCCCTTGACCAAAACAATTTCTGACCCTTGGATTCTCTATTGCTTTTTATAATCTCCTTATTAAAACCATCTTTTCCCTGTCCCCAAGTTTTAGAAATTGAAATAAAGCAGATGACAAAAAGATGAATAATTATTTGAGTACGCATCTTTACTATTTTTGTAGACGTTTGAAATAGAATCTTGTCAATTAGCTCATTTAAAACTTTGTCCCTTTGGTGCATTTTGAATCCGTTTCAATAAGTCCATCAATTCTTTCACTTTTTCAGGGTACTCCGCATAGAGGTTATGATCCTCATGAATATCCACTTTCAGGTTAAATAACTGACCAATAGGTTCACCAGGTTTTGCTTTTACATCTGCCGGAACCGTAAAACCACCAGAACCTAATTTGGTAATAAGTTTCCAACCGTCTTTCCGTATATCCAGAGTTCCTTTAGAAGAAATATTTACAACAGCCTCTTGGCCTTCTGCTAACTTTGCCTTTCCCAATAAAATGGGGAGAATTGAATAACTGTCTTCAGTAATAAATTTTCCGGATTTTTCCCCTACTAATTCTGCGCATGTGGCCATTAAATTTGCCAGTGTAGTGGGTGCATCGGAAACTGTACCAGCTTTTGTTTTACCTGGATAACGCACTATCAATGGCACACGGTGACCGCCCTCAAACACATCCCCCTTCATGCCTCTATAGGGTCCTGCAGCATGGTGATTAAACTGTTCTACAAAATTTTCTCTCCAATAAGGCCCATTATCACTGCTAAATATGACAATGGTGTTTTTTGATAGCCCCATGCTATCTAATACTTTCATTACCTGCCCAACTGCCGCATCCATTTCTAAAACATAGTCGCCATATTCACCCACATTTGATTTGTTTTTGTAATTTTTATTTGGCACCCAAGGTGTATGAGGGGCTGGCATGGGGAAATATAAAAAGAAAGGATTTTTACTAACAGCCTGTCTTCTGATAAAATCATTGGCCTTTCTAGTGAAATAAGGTAATACATCATAAAAATCAAAAGAAGGGGACATCAGACCCTCTCTCCAAAATGGGCCTGTATAACCGGATTCTAATTTATTACCCTTGGTATAAGAACTTAGTGGCTCTATTAATTTATCGTTTTCTAAATAACAATAAGGCGCCATATCTAATGAAGCTGGAAGCACAAATGAATAATCAAATCCCTGTGTTCTAGGACCTGCAGAAGGCCCTTTAGAAAAATCAATATGATCAGGATTCATATCTCTTAAAATTCCGTAGAGATTGTTTTTGTTATTCTCTGGTTTTAAGGAATCCTTAAATGCCTCTTTGGGCTCCCAATCCAAACCCAAATGCCATTTACCTACCACGGCTGTTTGGTAAGAATTTGTTTTTAAAAGATTCGCTACCGTAGGTAAATCTGGTTCTATTAACGTTCTACTATAACCATGTAAAACACCAACAGGCAACCTACTTCTCCAAGGATATCTTCCAGTTAGAATAGAATATCTAGAGGGAGTACAAACAGAAGAAGTGGTATGTGCATCCGTGAATCTCATACCCTGAGCAGCTAGCTTATCAATATTAGGAGTAGGCAATAAACTACCCGGATTATTTACTGATACATCTCCATAGCCTAAGTCATCTGCCAGGATATAAACAATATTGGGTAAGCTATTTTTTTGTTGCGCACTTACCATTGTTAGATTATAAAAAAGAGCTATCATAACCAATGGCAAGTATAGTAACTTGGTTAAATTTTGCATATCAGTAAATTTTATTCTTCCAGTTAAGAAAGATTTTAACTATTGGATCTTTGGAGGAGTAGAGTCCCTAACTATAATTTCAGGCTTGATAATTTGTCCTTTATTTTCATTTAATCGCTGTTCCTTCTTAATAATCCGAAGCAACATCTCTATTGACTTTGTTGCCATTTCTTTTATAGGTTGTGATGCCACAGTAATACTGGGTGTTAAAAGCCTAAACAAGTCATTATCATCAAAACTTACTATTGCCATATCTTGGGGTATTCGAATCTTACATTTTTGCAAAGCTTCAATACCCATAACACCAAGATAGTTTGTAGCAAAAAACAAAGCGTCTAGGTTTTGATTTTTCCGTAGAAATTCAGATATCAATGAAATGGTTTTTTCTTCGTTGGAACCAAATTCAATTTTTAGAATATTTTTATCTTCCAATTCTTTGCCACTGTCATTTATAGCAGAAAGAAAACCTTTCTCTCTCTCTGACATCATAGACATTTCTGAGTAAATACTAATAAAACCGATATTGCTATACCCTCTTTCAATTAAATGATTGGTCAGATTATAACTACCTTGATAATTGTCGAGTATTACATAATTGGTCTCCAGATCTGGAATTAACCTATCAATTAATACAAAGGGGATATTTTCTTTCCCCAATTTCATCACTTCCTCTTTTAAACCTTGTGTAGCAGTAATAATATAACCATCTACGGAGCTATTTCGCATTTTATTAATCAGCTTTTTAGCAGTTTCATCATTATTCTCGGTACTACTAAAAAAGACATTGTAACCGTTTTTGTTGGCTTCTATTTCTATGATTTTTGCAATATTTCCAAAGAAAAAGTTGCCAATATCTTCAACAATCAATCCTATTGTTTTTGATTTTCCGGTTCGTAACATTCTTGCGGCACTGTTTGGATTAAACTCACGCTTCTTAATCAAGTCCCGCACTTTTTTCTCCGTTGCAGGGCTGATACCCATTGCTTCACTTTTTCCATTAATCACAAAAGACACGGTTGTTATGGAGGTATTCAACTCCTTGGCAATGTCTTTCATTGAAACTTTTTTCATGCCTAACTATTTAAATCTCAAAATGAAATCTTTATTTCTGAACCATAGTCATTGATGGTGGTGCATTTTTAAGTCCTGCACCCCATGACTTATTAGGTTTAGCACCCATATCCAAAATCAATTCACCACCCTTGATCAAAGTCTCATGTAGAAACCAAGGTTTATTCAAACTAGTCCCGTTTAATTTTGCTGATTGAACGTAAACATTATTTTGGCTGTTATTTCTAGCTTGAATGATGAATTTTTTTCCTGGATAATATTGCTGATTTAACTGAATGGTTACTTTATTAAAAATGGGACTACTGATTTCATAAAAAGGTTTTTCAGAAGTCCCACCATTGGTGGAAAACAATCCAATTTTTAAAAGTACAGCCAAGGAACCCATTAAGCCTTGGTCTTCGTCCCCACTATATCCTTTTTGAGGAGAAATTCCACTATATACTGAATCAATTAATTGTCTAGTCCAATATTGAGTCAACCATGGTTTACCAGCATAATTAAATAGAAAGGGCGTTTCCATGCAAGGCTGATTCCCATAATTAATATATACTTTTCTTAGTAATTCTTGGTCGGTGGGGTTTTCTGATTTTCCTGATACAAAACCATGGGTTCTTGCATTAACAAAAGCATCATTTAATTTATTGCTGAATATATCGGGGCTTCCCATTAAATTAATTAACCCATTTACATCATGAGGAACCCACCATGTATATTGAGCAGCGTTACCTTCTTCAAATCCATGTTCATATTGCAAAATGTCAATTGGTTTATTCCATTCACCTTTACGATTCTTGGTCCACATCCAACCAATTTCTTGATTATATACATTCTTATAATTCATAGCCCGCTTACTAAATAATTCATAGTCAGCTTGCTTGCCTAAGACTTTTGCCATTTGAGCCAGCGCATAATCATGATACGCGTATTCCAAAGTTTGAGTAGAGCCATCCATATGAAAACCATATTTGATATTGCTCAAAGGATTTGGGATATAACCCAATTCCATATATTCTTCTATACCTCCACCTTTAAATGTTGTATGCTCATATCCTGCTTTGCTCATCATTCCACCTGGAAAATGGTCTTTGCGCATTCCTTCATAAGCTTTGTTGATATCAAATCCACGAATACCTTTTAAAAATGCACTTACAATAAAAGGTGTAGTTGCAGCTCCAGTCATTACATAGGTATAGTTTCCTCCAGATGGACCTCTTGGAATCAATCCACCATCGTCATACATCTGTATCAAAGAATTGACAAATGATTCCGTTAGTTCTGGATATACCAAATGCCAAAGGGTATTTAGAGACCATTGTGCTCCCCAAAAAGAATCCGAATTGTATTCATTAAATTTTGGTTTACCTTTTGCATCCAAAGGAATTTGACCAATTCTTGATTTTGTGCCAGTGTTGTCAATATAAGTTCCACTTACATCATTTACAATTCTTCTTCCTTGCAAAGCATGCCATAAATCTGTATAGAATCTACGTTGATCAATCAAAGTTCCACCTCTGTCTCTTATACACATCTGACGCTGCCGACGACTAGTCGAGTGTATATAT
>CAMFKK010000160.1 GCA_945957225.1 uncultured Sphingobacteriia bacterium
ATGGCTGGATACTGGTATCCAATTCAAAATGGGTGACGTTCAAGAACTGTTGTTGGTATTTAAACTGGTAAGCTTTGTCTGAATGGTTCACCAACCAAACTTTAAGCAATTCAACTACTTCGTCATTAAAATCGTCAATCCCAAATTTGGGAATCAGTGATAGCCAGATGCCATCTGCTACTTTTACCTTACTGGGTTGTGGTTTCTCTTTTGGAACCTGATCAATATAGGTTTTGGGAGCGGGTTTGGCTGCTTCTTTTTTCTTCTCTGTAAATCTTTTGAAATAAGGAAAATCAATCTGGTCCATATAAGCTGGAAACTTAACCCCACGCACTTCTATGAGCACCATTTTTTCATTAATAATTTCAATTACTTTGCCTTCTTCATTGCTCAATAACACCAAAATGTCATCGCCTACTTGGTACTTCATTCCTTTACACTAGTTGAAGCGCAAATTTACAACTGTTCCAGTTCTCAACCACAATTATTGAGCTTTGGCCAATTTGCTGCGTTTTCTACCATAGACCAAATAAATTGCCAATCCCAATGCCATCCAACCAAAAAAGACCATCCAGCTTTTACCAGGGATCTCAATCATAAGGTACATACAGCAGAGTACCCCACAAACAGGGATTAGGGAATAATTGCGCAAGAAACTTAATGTAGCCGTCACCAAGATAGCTAATACAAATACAAGGAATAGGATTTCTTGGTAGCCTATAACAGCCAAATTATTAAGATCATTGAGGATTCTATCTTGGAATAAAAACACAAAAGACAGAGCAATCAATGGCACAAGGAATTTACCATTGACATAAGGCAGTTGAAATTTACCTGGTTCTTTAGCCATTCTAGGCAAGACCAATACCCCACCGCATACCAAAACAAAGGCAAACAAAGTACCAATACTGGTTAAGTCTGTCATGAGTTTATCATCAATAAACAAAACAGGAGTACCTACTAATACGCCTGTCATGATGGTAGCAAAACCCGGTGTTTTGAATTTGGTATTGAGTTTGCTAAATTTCTTTGGTAACAAACCATCACGGCTCATACTCATCCAAATTCTAGGTTGTCCAATTTGGAAAACCATTAATACGCTGGTACTAGCAATTACCGCACTTACAGAAATGATAAAACCAATTTTTTGCATGTTGATTTTCTCAAACACATAGGCCAAGGGATCAGCCACACCTTCAAATTCTTTGTAATTCACCATTCCGGTAATTACCAGTGTGGTCACAATATAAATGACCGTACAAATGATTAAGGAATAGATCATACCCCTGGGCAGATCACGCTTGGGATTGGCGCATTCTTCAGCAGTGGTAGAAATGGCGTCAAAACCAATATAGGCAAAGAATACAGAGGAAACACCTTTTAGTACACCGGACATACCATTGGGTAAGAATGGGCTCCAATTTGCCGTAGTGCCTTCAGAAAAAATATACCAAAACCCAATGATGGCAATAAAAATCAACACCACAATTTTCAGCCCCACCATAAAGTTGGCGCTTTTCTTACTTTCACTAATCCCTATATAAGCAACAATGGTGATCAATCCCACAATGATAAATGCGGGCAGATTAATGATAAATTTAAAACCAAAAATTTCAGGTGCATTGGTATAGACCAAGTCTGAGACTGGTTTGCCTGCGGCGATGGCTGCATCATAAGCCATAGATGCCGTTTGGTGTCCAATAGTCAGCCATGCAGGCAATTCAATGTTAATGGCTTTGAGCAGGTTGTTAAAATAAGCACTCCAAGAAATGGCTACTACCACATTCCCAATAGCATATTCCAAAATCAAGGCCCATCCAATAATCCAAGCAATCATTTCTCCAAAACTCACATAAGAATAGGTATAAGCACTTCCAGAAACTGGCACCCTTGAAGCAAATTCAGCATAACAAAGTGCGGTAAATCCACAGGTAACTGCGGTAATTAAAAACAAAAAGATGACACCAGGTCCTCCATTATAAGCAGCAGTTCCAATGGTAGAAAAAATACCCGCGCCAATCACTGCAGCAACCCCCATAAAAGTCAGGTCTTTTACACCCAAGACTTTTTTCATATCGGATCCATGACCGTCTAATAAACCCGCGTCATAATCCTTTTGAATAGTTTCTAAAGATTTCTTTCTAAACAGTGAATTGGACATGTGTAATTGTTTGGGTCAAATTAATGGATAAAAATGAAACAACCTGAATGGATTTCTGGATAAATCAGTGTTCTCTTTGAATTAGAAAATCTGCTAGTTCTTTTAAAGGGTGTTTTCTGGTAGACACCACTGCAATATCTTCTAAATGTTGCAATGCCGTTTGCAAATATTTTTCCTTGAGTTCATTGGCCCATTGGTCCACATTACAAGCCTTAAAGATGGCCAATACCTGTTGTACTTTGTCTGCAGGATTTTCTTGCATCAATTGCTGCAATTGCACTTTTTGTTCTGTTGTTGCTACTTCAAGGGCATGCAAAAGCAAAAATGTTTTTTTGTTTTGACGAATATCGCCACCAACATCTTTTCCAAATTTTTCAGGATCGCCAAAAGCATCAAGGTAATCATCTTGAATTTGAAATGCAATTCCCAAATTTTTTCCAAAAGCGTATAAGTGTTGTCTATTACCTCCCCCAGCACCTCCAAGAATGGCACCCATTTCTAAACTAGCCGCTAACAAAACCGATGTTTTTAAACTAATCATATTTAGGTATTCATCCAAAGAAACCTGTTCCTGCTTTTCAAAATCCATGTCAAGTTGCTGTCCTTCACAAACCTCACGGGCTGTTTTATTAAAGAGTTGCAGAATCTGTGGCAAATGCGATGGATGTATTTTATTCAGGTATTCATATGCCTGAATCATCATCACGTCTCCTGTTAAAAGTGCGGTGCTATCACCATATTTTTTGTGCACGGTTTCCATACCCCTACGCAAAGGAGCCGCATCCATAATATCATCATGTATTAAGGTGAAATTATGGAAAAGCTCAATGGCTGTTGCAACGGAGTATGCGTCTGAATGAATATTGTCAAATAGTTCATTACCCATTAAACACATGACAGGTCTAACCCTTTTTCCACCCAGTGCTAGAAAATATTCTCCTGGGTCATACAAACTAGCGGGTGAAGCTGGAAAATGTCTAACCGCAAAATGATTGGCAAATGCTGCCACTAATTCTTTGAATGAATGCATGCTACAAACCTAAATAATAAACCAAAAGACCCACAGGAAAATCTTAACTATTCTTTCAATAGATGCAAAAGAGGGTTTGGCATGATTTTTTGAGTGTATTCAAAAACAATCCATGAAAAAACAAATTTTAATGATCTGCTGCTTATTGGGTCTTATTGCGGCTCATGCACAACAGAATAATGGCAGTACTTATTCCACAGCATTGGGTGTGAAAATTTATCCCGGAGCTGTGAGTGTGAAACATTTTCTAAAACCCAATCAGGCTGTTGAAGGTTTGGGCTTTTTTACCAAGGACATGGTTCGTTTTACGGGTTTGTATGAAATTCACAACCCACTGGGCTCAGTAGAAGGCCTACAATGGTATATTGGTGGCGGTGGACATTTTGGCTTTGGCAATGATCATTGGCAGGATATTGGGGTAAGACCTGAGGGATTTAGTATGGGAATAGATGGAGTATTGGGTGTGGACTACAAAATAAAAGGAGCTCCCCTGAACCTGAGTTTTGACTGGCAACCCTCCTTTGTATTAATTAGTCAACCCAATTTTCAGGGTGGCTGGGGAGGTTTAGGAATTCGATATACTTTTTAAGCCCTTAAAACATTTTCCCCAATGAAAAATCCCCAAGTCAATGGGGAATCCTAGTAATCATCTTTAAATTAGTTTGGTATTGTGACAAGTTCATCAAGGACTGAACAGTATTATAAAAACTAAAAGCCGCCCTACTAGGACGGCTTTTATGTTTAAGACAATAACCGGGGTCATTGTAGTTATTTATACCTAGAAGAATAGGTTAGACAAAACATTGGTAGGATTATTTGTAGCAGGTTTCATACCCAAGAACTTGTTCATTTGATCCTTGCCCAAAATACCACCTAAATTGCCTTTTAAACCATTGAATAAGGTACCAAATTGGCTTGCGTATTTAACTGGATCAGATTTTAATAAACCAAGAATATTGGCTTTCTTTCCTAAGAAACCTGTAACAGCTTCGGCCACTTTTGGTTGTTGTAAAGCTGTCAAAGCCAAACCTGGAGTGAGTTTGCCCATGATGCCACTGGTTAATTTATTCACATCAAAACCTGCAGTACTGGCCAATGAACTGGCTTGTTTGGTCAGGTCACCCAATTGGGCATTGGTTACTGTAGAAGCTCCTACCATTAGCAGGCAAGCAAGAATGATTTTTTTCATAATCAGGAATTTGAGTTTTTAGTTCGCTAATTTAAATAAACTATCTACAAATTCGTGCTTGTCAAATAAGATTAAATCTTCAATTTTTTCCCCTACGCCAATATATTTTACCGGAATCTTAAATTGATTGGCTATGGCTAGCACAACTCCCCCCTTGGCCGTTCCGTCAAGCTTGGTAATAGACAAAGCAGTGACATCTGTAGCAGCCGTAAACTGTCTGGCTTGCTCAACAGCGTTTTGACCGGTAGACCCGTCCAACACCAGCATCACTTCATGAGGGGCTTCAGGAATGAGTTTCTGAATCACCCTTCTAATCTTGCTCAATTCTTCCATCAGGTGTAATTTGTTGTGCAACCTACCAGCCGTATCAATCAACACCACATCTGAGCCTTTGGCGATGGCAGAAGCCACAGTATCGTAAGCCACAGCACTTGGGTCTGAACCCATGGCCTGTTTAACAATGGGAACGCCTACTCTTTCACTCCAAATGGTTAATTGGTCTACTGCTGCTGCTCTAAAAGTATCGGCCGCGCCTAATAACACATTCATCCCAGCGGCTTTATAGTGATGAGCCAATTTGCCAATGGTTGTGGTCTTTCCAACGCCATTAACGCCTACAACTAAAATAATATAGGGCTTCTTGCCAACTGGAATTGTAAAGCTTTTATAAGCATCTTCCGGGGCATCTACCAATACCGCTTTAATTTCTTCTTGTAGAATGCTATTGAGTTCAGCCGAATTGAGGTATTTATCAGTCTTGGCCCTTTTTTCAATACGTTCAATGATTTGAATGGTGGTTTCAATACCCACATCGGCCCCAACCAAGGCTTCTTCTAAATTATCCAAGACCTCATCATCAATGGTGGTTTTACCAGCAATGGCTTTGGTGATTTTGGCTAAAAATCCTTCCTTGGTTTTTTGCAAACCCTGGTCAAGACTCTCTTTTTCTTTTTTCCCAAACAGTTTTCCTAAAAAGCTCATAACAGTATGGTTGTATGGTTGATGCTTAAATCTATTGGTCTAGATTAAATACAAAAAGCCTTCCCGAAAAAAGGGAAAGCTTTTCAATGATTTGAGGATGCCAATTATTTCTCTGTCAAGAAATCCTTCACCTTATCCTTGTGCACAATGGCTTCCTTGAAAGTATATGCACCAGTCTTTGGGCTTCTTACAGCCTTGATTACTTTGGTCCAGTTCTTTGCTTCGGCAGAAGCCTTAGCATCTTTAATTTTAGCGTTTTTTGAAGCTGCTTTTGCCATGACTATTTAATTTCTTTATGAACGGTTACTTTTTTCAAGATTGGATTGTACTTCTTCAGTTCAATACGCTCAGGGGTATTTTTTTTGTTCTTTTTAGTGATATAACGGCTTGTACCCGCCATTCCACTGGTCTTATGCTCTGTGCATTCCAGGATTACTTGTACCCTGTTACCTTTCTTTGCCATTGTATTAGGTAGTTTTCTTTGTTAATAGTTAGATCTTAGATCCGTTCAGTCTCAATTCTTTAATCACAGTTGAAAGACCATTCTTGTTGATTGTTCTTAAAGCATCAGTAGAAACCTTAAGGGTAACCCAACGGTCTTCTTCAGCAAAAAAGAAACGCTTTGTTTGTAAATTGGGCAGAAAACGACGCTTTGTCTTGATGTTTGAGTGAGAAACACTGTGACCAGTTTGTGGTTTTTTTCCTGTAACCTGACATACTCTTGCCACTGTCTC
>CAMFKK010000161.1 GCA_945957225.1 uncultured Sphingobacteriia bacterium
CCTTTTAGCTTTTCCCAACTATGTAAATCATAGCCAATTAATAATTGATGGTCTAAACTTCCAGTTTTAAAGTCAAAATTTAAATATGTATTAAAATTATCAATGTTCCAGTTTTGTTTACGCTGAACTACTTGCATTGAAACTAATGAATTGACTGGTTGATTATTGATGTCAGGTGCAAATGCATTGGTTGTTCTATGTTCAAGTAAATCCTCTTCCCAGGTCTGTTTCATATAAGTTGCATTAAAACTAATAGCTTTGTTGAACTTATGCGTTAGTGTAGAAGTTGTAATAAATTCTTTTGATTTGAAAAAATCATTTGGGGCACCTAAATTCAAACTTATGGGCGTGCTATTTAAATTTGTTACACCTGCTACAGCTCCAAATATGGGTTGACCACGATCTAAATTACCTACCATATTGCTAAATATCATTTCTACATTTATAGCTGTTTTTTCAGATAGAATATATGAGATTGATGGTGAAAAGAGAAAGGAATTGTTTTTAACTAAATCACGGTAACTACCAGCTTCTTGATAAGCTCCATTAATTCTATATAATAGTGATTTTTCTTTATTTAATGGCCCTGTAAAGTCTAGTGTTCCTCTAAGTGTATTAAAACTTCCTGCTGTAAAACTAATTTCCTTTCTCTCAACGGATAAAGGTTTTTTTGTTACCAAGTTTATGCTTCCGCCTGGATCAACGCTAGAAAATGTTGCACTTGCAGGTCCTTTAATTACTTCAATCCTTTCTATATTAGTAGTAAGAGGTTGTAAAAAATAAAACTGGCGTGTGCGCATTCCATTTATAATTTGTCCTTCTTCGTTTTGACTTATCCCTCTAATTGAGTATTGATTGTAAAAACTAGAAGGCACAACTCCTGAAACATTTTTTACAGCATCAGCCAACTGGAAAGATTGTCTATCTGCAATTAATTCCTTTGTTACAGTCCCTATTGATAATGGGATGTCTTTAACTAAGGCTGCAATTTTTGTAGCACCAAAGGAATAATCACTATTATATTTTTTTGAGCTTCGGCCTATTACTTCAACTGTTTGTAAGTTGTTGATTTTTGAAATCAATTTAATTTTATAATCTAGTTTGTTGCTTTCTATATTTATAAGATCTGTATATAGTTCATACCCAATCATGCTAACCGATAAGGTATATACACCGGTTTCTATATTTGTAAATTTAAAACTGCCATTTTCTTCCGATTTGATTGTTTTGTTAAATGCTTTATTCTTTAAAACAATTGTTGCAGAACCTATTAATTCATTTGATTCCGATTGAATAAACCCAGAAAAGTTTACTTGTGCAAACACTATGTTTGCTAAAAAACTAAGCATCATTGTGCCAATAAAATGTTTCATTATTCTTTTTTGTTTTTGCGTGATTTTAAATTTAAAAATGTCAAAACAGTTAATAATACTATTATAAAAAATATGGGAATTAAATATTTTGCAAACCTTATTTCTGTTTTTGCTATGTTGTATTTTGGTAGGTTTGCAAAATCAGATTTAGTAAAATGAGGTTTAAGTAAATTGTTTTCAAAAATGTATTTTAATTTATTTTGCCTGTAGTTTATTGTTGACAATTCAAATTGCAGTTGTTGTTCTAAACTAGTGTTGCTGATGGTTGTAAAAGAACGCATTACACCACCAATGGGATTTATCCAAAAACATTTTTCTTCTGAAATCATTTGTGATTTTGAATTGTTTGCAATAGTATTTTGCAATTCCTTTTCCTTATTAATTATTTGAATTAGGGAACTATAACTTTTTATATTATTTGTATCAAGTTTGGATGAATCTTTCAGAAGTTCTGGATAGATTGCAAACAAATATTTACTATGTTCTTCTTTTGATTTTTCCCAAGCTTTTGAAGTGAAATCTCTAAATGCTGTAATTTCTGTGGTATTAACTGCAGGATATTGATAATTAAACCAAGTATTTAATAATCCAGGAATAGCAACTAGCCATAAAATCCAAAGTCCAGCTAGCGAAATTGCATTTATTAATGAATTGAATTGAAGACCTTGAATGAATAATACTATTATTAGCCAGAATATGGTGTATAAAAAAGCTATGAACCACCATTGTAAAAAATCTTTGATTGAAAATCCATTAAGAGAGGATAGTAAGAAAAGTGAAATTATTCCCGTTATTAGAATTGGTATTAAAGATATAAGCCAACGTACTAAAATTCTATACCATAAAACTTTTTTTAGTGAGTTTGCCTGAATGTTTAATAAAGGAGTTATTCCTTTTTCTTTATCAGATGATTGAACATTATAAGTTATTGCTAACAATAAAAGGGGAAAAAGATAGACAATAAAAAATGCTAGATCCAGATTACCTGCAAATAATTGTTCTGGATTTTTAAATTCTGTATAATTATTTTTAAAAATATTGGTATAAAAATGTCCACTAATAACAGGTGTATATATATCACTTTGTCCAATGCTTAAGATGCATAAAGGAGATATTTTATTGACTACAACATCTTGTAATTTCCATTCAAGAAAAAATGGTTCTTCAATACTAGATTTTTTTGTATTTGATTGATCTAAAGTATCAAATGTGGCTTTTAATGAATGATAGTTTCGGTTTTTCTTGATGATGGCACTGTCTAAAGATGTGATTTGATACTTGTAAATAGTATTACCTTGTTCTAAGCAAAAAATCCCAATACCTGTAAAAACAAGTAAAGCTATAATCAAACCTTTACTTCGAATCATTTGTTTCCATTCGTAGAAATAAATAGTCTTTAACATATTATAATACAGTTAATTTATTAGTAGTAAGGGTAACACTGATTATTAATAGAATGATCCAAAAAAACATAGCTGACAGTTCAATGCTATTTGATTTTAAATTTTTCATAAGTGGTATTGAAGGATAGGAAAAATCCTTTACTGTTTCCCAATATTTTGCATCTACCTTCCATTCCCAGTCTCCTGTTTTACTGCCCCCATAGGCCATTTTATCATTTAAATTTTTAATGAGGTAACGTCTGTATTGTTCTGCTTCAAATAATAATTCTAAATGACTTGAAAAATCGCTTTGACTAATTCCCATTGAAATATTTCTAATTGCCAAAAATGGATTGACAAATGATGCATACTTACTTATACTATTCTGTTTTATTATGGTTTCATGTACTCGTTTAAAATGTTTATCATAAACTAGGTTAGCATAATCTTCATCTGCCTGCATTACAAGACCATCTACATTTACAGGCAATACTGCATACACATCTTTAACTTTATTGGTATCTATTTTATAATATGCTATTATTGAATCCATAAATTTTTTTGCACGCTCATCTTCTGGATTATGACCATCTATTCCTTTCTCTCGGTCCTCTCTAAGTGCTTTATTAAAAACCGATTTGTGCTCCATTGGGTATATACTAACACCAGCACTAGCGGTTATTTTTGGCATTACAATCATTAATGTAATCCAACATGATAGTTGAATTACTAAAGAGGTATTGCTTTTTTTAATCCAGGCACTTGTCAATACACTTAGGCCAGTTAATATAAAAAAGTAGACTACATAGCTTAAAAACCAAATCACAATTCTTGTTAAATCAAAGGATCCTATACCTTTTATAAAAACTAAATAAACAAGTAGTTGAATAACAAGTCCAACAACTGCTAAACAAAGAATGATTGTAAATAATGAAAAAATCTTTCCCCAGATATAGTTACTAAGACTAATGCCTTGTGCTGATAAAAGTTTTAGATTTTGATTTTCTCTATCTGAACAGATTGAGTTAAAGCATAACAAAATAATGAACAGTGGTATTAATACTTGAAGCATCCAAGCAAAACTCATATCACCAAATCTGCTTAATTCGGTTTTATCCGCTGCTGGACTAAATGTAATTTCATTTTGAGCATGAGCTTCTAAACGCAAAATAGACCCTGCAAATGAACGAATTCCATTATCTAAAAGATGCATTTCATTTACAGGTTGAAATATATAATGCCCATAATGTGCACTGTTATGTGGATTTTGTGGACCTTGATTTAGCCACGCTTCACGCACAGAATTTTTTGCTTTTTCAAAACTTTGCATTTTTGTTTTATAAGCCACTACACTATTAAATGCTACAATTAGATATAATAGGATTAGTATAGGAGCAAGTACTTGCAAATGTTTTTGTCTAAAAGCGTTGGTAAACGTTTGTTTAAAGATTGATTTCATCATCATTTCTTTAGATTGTTTCAAGATACAATTGCTGTAATGCTGTAGCAGTTATTTCATTTGTATTGAGTGTATGAACAAGTTCACCTTGCTTCATGATACCAATTTTTGTACCCACATTTACTGCATTAAAAATATCGTGTGTTGCCATTAATATTGTTTTGCCTTCAGCGGCTAAATTTTTGCAAATAGAGGTAAATTCTGATGTTGCTTTTGGGTCTAGTCCGCTTGTTGGCTCGTCCATCAAAATCAAATCTGCATTTTTTGCTAAAGCAATTGCAATACCTACTTTTTGTCGCATACCCTTACTGAATATAGAAAGTCTCTTATGATGTGCTTCTGATTGTAAGCCCGCTTTGGTTAAATTTTCAGCTAGTTTTTCTTTACTATACTTAAATCCAGCTATAGCACTAAAAAAGTCCAAATTCTCTATCGCAGTTAGATTGCCATAGAGTTGTACAACTTCAGGTATATAAGCAACATATTTTTTTGTGGATGAATCATTTGTCTTTACTTCAATGTTATTGATAGTGGCTTTTCCACTTGTTGCTTCGGTAAATCCTAGGAATAGATTAATGGTTGTGGTTTTTCCGGCACCATTCTGTCCGAGAAGGCAAAAGATTTCACCTTTTTCAATTGATAAATTCAGGTTGCTAAGTGCAGCTGTACCATTGTACTGCTTACTAAGCTGGATGGCTTGTAATACTGGCATATATAGGTGTTTTAATGATTGTTTTTTCAATCACAGGATATTGATAGTAATAACTATCACTAAAAAAGGGATTATTAGACTAGAGCTGGAGGTCCCCTGTCAAGAATACGCAAGGGTGAGATAGTCAGATATGAATACCTGGGAGTAGAAATTAATAAAGAGAATTCAAATGTTGGATCTTCATATACCAACATTTCTAATTCAGTATATACTGAATAATGATGGGAACATATAGCACAATTTGAGTCTATGATGTTAGAAACACATGATGAAAGTTTTTTAGCTTCTTTTGTTTTAGTAGTTGAGGCGCTAGTATTAAAACAGTGGTGATGCCAAAATTGTACTGGGGTTGCTATAAATATGTATAATGCAAGAAGTGTTGCACTTATGCACTTTCTGAGTTGGTTTATTGTATGTAAATTAAATTGCAACAACATTGCAAATGTATTCTTTAAAATGGATTTGCCAAATTCAATAGTAAAGAGATATATAATAAAAATTTATATTTTTTGCCTTTGTTTTAATTTAAAATTAGGCTAGATTGAAATGTAGTATCCTATAAAAAAGAAAATAATATAATTTGTAAGTTGTTGAAAATAAATAAAAAACTATTTTCTTAAACTTTAAATTAAACATTCGATATCATTTAGGCCTTTTCTTTTTTAAGTCCCTTGCCATTTCTATACTGTGTTTTAAAGAATTGATATTGTTCCAATCACTATGAGAAACAATGATAAATGACGGGTTGGCAAATTTTTTCTGAACATTTAAAAGAGTTGTTTCATATGCTTTTGGATTTCCATCACCTAAGAAACCCAAATTTTCTGCGTCTGCACCCTTGATTAAACATCCACCATACAATATTTTTTCCTTGCTAAACCAGACAACTATATTGTCTGCAGTATGCCCTTCTCCTGGGTAATAAGTTTCAAAGCGGTATTGATCAAAATGGAAAACGGTATCCTTGGCAATTAAGAATTCGGCTCTTTTAGCATTTTCTTTTTTGCTCAATTGGTCGGTTAGGAAAGTTGTGTATGTTGGAATTCCTTGACGCTTATAATATTCTAGCCCCGCAGTTCTATCTCCATGCCAATGTGTTGCCAAACAAAATATAACAGATTTCTGATGCCTACTTTTAATGCTATCAAGCAGTGGTTGAAACTGTGT
>CAMFKK010000162.1 GCA_945957225.1 uncultured Sphingobacteriia bacterium
GGGGGGATGGCAAAGGTACCACCAAAGCCCTTGTCCACAAGCCAAAACCAGAATCTTAGCCTCGATTTAACGAATTGATTTCCACATAGGCTTTTTCAAGCGGGCATCTATTTATCTTGCAGCCATGCAAGAGTATCTCAAGGGGTTGAATGAACCGCAATATGAAGCAGTGACGCATGTTAAGGGTCCCATCATGATTGTTGCGGGTGCGGGAAGTGGTAAAACCAAGGTCTTAACTACCAGAATTGCCCACCTGATGGCAGGCGGCGTGGACGCTTTTAATATTTTGGCCCTGACTTTTACCAATAAGGCGGCGGCAGAAATGAAGGAAAGGATTGAGAAAATCCTGGGTAATTCTGAGGCGCGCAACCTCTATATTGGTACTTTCCACAGCGTTTTTGCCCGCATTTTACGGGGCGAAGCCCATAGAATGGGTTATCCCAGCAATTTTACCATCTATGATACGGACGATAGCCGCTCCGTGATCAAGGCGGTAGTGAATGAGCTCAACCTTGATGACAAACACTATAAAGCCAATGTGGTGGGCAACCGGATTTCTCAGGCCAAGAATGCCTTGGTGGGTCCGGCTGAATATGCCAATGACTATTATATACAACAGGAAGACATGCGGGCCAACCGTCAGGCCATTGCCCAGATCTATATGGCTTATGCCAATAGATGCGCCAAAAATGGGGCCATGGATTTTGATGACCTCTTGCTCAAAATGCACGAGCTCTTGCAAAATTTTCCTGATGCCTTGCACAAATACCAACACAAGTTCAAGTATATCTTGATTGATGAGTATCAGGATACCAACCCGGTACAGTACCAGATTACCAAATTATTGGCCGCCGCTCACGAAAATATCTGTGTTGTGGGTGATGACGCCCAGAGTATCTATAGTTTCCGTGGTGCCACCATTGAAAACATTCTTCAGTTTCAAAAGGACTATGACGATGTAAAAGTGGTGAAGCTGGAACAGAACTATAGAAGCAGCAAGAATATTATTCATGTGGCCAATGAAGTGATTAAAGTGAACCAAGGTCAGATTCCCAAGAATCTCTGGACCGATAATGTGGAAGGAGAAAAGATTCGCTTGGTTCGCACCATGACGGATAATGACGAGGGCAAATTTGTGGCCGATACCATTCAGGAACAAAAACTCCGCAACCATTTTTATAACCAGGATTTTGCCATTCTCTATAGAACCAATGCACAGAGCCGGGCTTATGAAGAAAGTCTGCGCCGCATGGGTATTGCCTATAGAATTTATGGTGGCACTAGTTTCTATCAGCGCAAAGAGATCAAGGATTTCTTGGCTTACTTACGCATTATGGTGAATACCCGTGATGAGGAAGCGCTGAAAAGAATCATCAATTATCCTGCCCGCGGTATTGGTAAAACCAGCATTGAAAAATTGATTACGGCTGCCAATGAAAATGAGATCAGCATGTATGATGTGGTGGCTAGGGCCGGAGAGTTTGGATTCAAGGGTGGTACTTTGGAAGCGCTGCAGAATTTTGTAACCATGATCCGCTATTTCCAAAGCTTGCTCACTGATAAGAATGCTTATGACGTGGCCGTGCAAGTGGGTAAGCATACCAATTTGGTCAAGGAATTATTTGCAGACAAAACCACAGAAGGGCTGGCGCGATATGAAAACGTGCAAGAGTTGTTGAACTCCATTAAAGAGTGGACCGAGAGCCCCGATAATGACGATGGTGAAGTGGGTTCAAAAAGTATGGGTGCCTATTTGCAACAGATTACTTTGGTAACCGATGCGGATGATAACAAACAAGAAACCGATGTGGTGAAATTGATGACCATTCACGCGGCCAAGGGTTTGGAATTTAGTTGTGTATTTGTGGGTGGCATTGAAGAAACACTTTTCCCAAATGCCATGGCCATTAATACTAGAGAGGAATTGGAAGAGGAACGCAGGTTGTTCTATGTAGCCATTACCAGGGCTAAACAACATTTATGGTTAACCTATGCCAACTCTCGCTACAGATTTGGACAATTGGTGCAAAATGAGCCCAGTCGTTTTATAGAAGAAATGCCCGAAGCCTATATAGACAAGAGCTATGCAGGTGGTGGGGCCAGAAATAATTCCTCTAGTCAATGGGGTGGTGGTTTTGAAAGAATGCAACGTGGATTTGGTTTTGGCAATAGTAATTCAGCTGCATCAGCAGAGAAAAAATATGGTGCTCCTCCGGCCAGAAAACCAGACGCACCCAAGGGCAAACCAGAATACTTACCCGTTGTTCCTCCAGTGACTAAGGTAGTGGAACACCAGCCTTCCGGCGATTTTGTAGCCAGTGATACCAGTGGTTTGCAAGCTGGTCAAAAAGTGGAACATTTAAAATTTGGATTTGGGGTAGTAGCCAAGGTAGAAGGCTCTGCACACAATCCTATTGCCACCATCAATTTTGCAACAAACGGAGAAAAGAAGATCATGCTCAACTATGCTAAGTTGCGCATAGTGCCGGAATAAAATAAGTTTTTGCTAGAAGGAATCGCCGCAGGCTAATTCTTTACTTTAATCTTGTTTTCTACAGAAGCGGGTGCAAAGATTCCGCCCTTTTCTTTGGGTAAGAGGGTGGAATTGGGTAAGAACAAATAGGTTTCTGGTAAGAGAAAATCAAAGGAGGATTTGGGTACAGGTGAGGTTCTTTTGTATCGCAACAAGACTTCCATCTGTGGTCTGTCTTCTTGCACAAAAGGTTGAACCGATAAGGGATATTTGTTCCACCTAGAACCGGCTGCCCAGTAGCATCCGTTTACATTGTTCTCGCTTAAGTATTTTAAGAAATTATCCAAGACGGTTAACCAGCGTAGGTCATTATCGGGTACGCCGTATTCACCAACATAGCCGCGTTTGTTATGGTCTTTGAGCCAACGCACAAAGGGCATGATTCTTCTTACACCTGTATATTCATCTGCCCCGCTACTATCATAAGATTCTTTATACCTGCCTGAATAGTTCTTATCAAAATAGCAGTGGGCGTCATACATCAGGTTGTCATTGGGATCTTTCAGGTCTTTGAGGTTATCGCTATATCTACGCCACTGTTCTGCAGCGGCATAATTGTCTCCGGAAATGATGATGATGGCTTTTTTGTCTACCTGTCTCAACAAATTGATGGTGGTTTGGGCCGTGGTAAACCAATCGTATTCACCCATATCATGGGGCTCGGTCATGATCTCATATCCAAACACGTTACGTAAGTCGCTGAATTCAAGGGCCAGTTTTGACCAAAAATCTCCCAGCATATTGCGAGGCAATGCTGGGCTTCCCACAATATGTTCGGTTTTACCAATCACGTATCGGCCAAAATTGTGCATGCTCAAGACCACCCGGATATTCCTGTCAGAGCAGTACTGGATCACTCGGCGCATCTCGTCTACATTGGCACGGTCCAGTGGTCCACCTGGGGTTTGTTGCACCCGCTCCCATTTAAAGGGAACTGTCAGGAGCTGCATACCTTGTTGGTAGAAATATTCAATATCCGCATCGGGGGGGTAGATATAGTCCTTGCCCAAGACCCCAGGAATGGTTTTTTCTTCAAATTCAGCACCGCAAATATTGATGCCAAAGGGTTTTACACCCGTTTGCGCAAAAACGGTGGTACAGGTCAACATCATGACCAAGAATAAAGTGGGAATGCGCATTTGTTTCATGTACGGTTATAGAACGAAAAATCCGGCCAAATATTGACTTTGGCCCCAAGATGGGCAAAAATGAGCCCCAAAAGGTTTTCGATATCCGAAAAAAAGGCAGTTCCACCCCGCTTGACCCCTTGGAATGAACCATCCCAGCCCGCTTTTGTTTAAATTTGTATTCGATACCCGCATAAAATCTTTCTTATGATTAAAACAGGCAACCCAGTGATCAGCATCTATACAGAAATGACGCCCAACCCAGAAACCATGAAATTTGTGGCCAACAAATTATTGTATCCTGGAAAAAGCATTGATTTTGCTGATGAATCTTTAGCAGGACCATCGCCTTTGGCTAAAGAACTATTTGGTTTTCCTTTTATCAAGTCTGTGTTTATTGCCAGCAATTTTATTACGCTGACCAAGACTGCAGATACCGATGATTGGCAAGACGTGATTCCTTCTATCAAGACTTTCTTGAAAGAGTATTTGGAAAATGGTGGTGTTGTAGTAAATGATGATGAGGTTTCTAAAACCAAACAAGAAGCTAGCAATACCGTAAGTGCGGATGACGATGATATTGTTAAACGCGTGAAAGAACTTCTAGAGAATTATGTAAAACCAGCCGTTGAAATGGATGGTGGTGCTATTCAGTTCCGCAGTTATAAAGATGGTGTTGTGAACCTGATGTTGCAAGGATCTTGCAGTGGTTGCCCTTCTTCCATGGTTACACTAAAAGCTGGTATTGAAGGCATGATGAAACGCATGATTCCTGAAGTAACAGAAGTAATGGCAGAAGCCGAATAATTGATTGAATTAGTTTGAGTGATACTAGCGCCCTTGGAATTTTCCGGGGCGTTTTTGATTTCTTAGCTTGATACTAAATATATTTTAGACCTCTTCTCTACTCCCTTTTTTTCTAACATCTTGTGTGAGAAAACAATAGTATGAGTATAAATGAACTGTCTAAGAACCCAACCCCATTAATATTAATCCGTCCATTTTTTTTAAAAGGACTGGAGTGCATAGGGCTGGTATTTAAGAAAAATGCTACACTTGAATCAATTTGCAAAAGTCTATCCGGTGTTAGATGGTCATATCAGCAAAATTGTTGGTATTTGCCCTGCCATCGCGCAGCTTATGAAGCTGCCAAAAAAGCATTTGAAGGTCAGGCTAATTTGGATACCGATGAATTAAAACAATATTTGGAGCAGCGCAAAACCATGGTTGCTCCAACTCAAGAAAAACTCTCAGGAGCAACGGTCAAATTAATGCTGGAATTTCCTTTAGAAATGGCTAACCTACAGGCCTATGCGCAATTCAAAGATTTATTGATTTTAAAAGGGTATAGCCCCAATACCATTCGTAATTATTGTACGGAATTTCATTTACTCCTTAGGCTCTTGGGCAAAGAATCTGTGAGTAATTTAACCAAACCCCAGGTCTTGAGTTATCTGTTATGGCTCTTGGAAAAACAAGGCTGCTCCGAGACCAAAATACATACCACTGTCAATGCTATTAAATTTTATTTTGAAAAAGTATTAGAAAGGGCTACTGAATTTTATGACCTACCAAGACCCAAGAAACCCTATCAATTACCTGGTATTTTGGCCGAATCAGAAGTGGTAGACATGATTAGCAAAATGCCCAACCTAAAACACAAGTGTATTCTCATGACCGGTTACGCGGGCGGATTGCGCGTGAGTGAAATTGTGGGCTTGAAAATTACTGATATAGATAGCAAACGCATGATGATACATATACACGGCGCTAAGGGAAAAAAAGACCGTATGGTACCACTCTCACAAATACTTTTAATCACCTTGCGGGAATACCATTTAACCTATCAACCCAAGGTCTACCTTTTTGAAAACCCCAATGGTGGCCCCTATAGTGTGCGCAGTACCCAACAAATTATACAAGACGCCAAACAAGCCGCTGGTATCCAAAAAAAAGGGAGTATCCATATGCTCCGCCACAGCTATGCCACCCATTTAATGGAAGCCGGCACCGACCTACGATACATACAAGAACTCTTAGGCCACAACAGCATCCGCACCACCATGCGCTACACACATGTGAGCATCAAAAGTCTGGGCAATATTCAAAGCCCACTTGACCGCTTGAAATGGAAATAGATAGTACTTACCAACCAACCTCAAATTGCTTGCGTTTTATAGATATCTCACTTTACAAAGACCCATTGCGTTTATTAAGTATCTAAATCTGCTATGCATATACCCCTAGTCTAAAATGGCCTAAGTACAGCTAAAGTATCACATGAAGCGTATTTATTATTTGAGGTAGATTGCGTACTTTTAAGTGTTGTACGCCATTTTTTGACAGCTCCCAATCTCAAATTTCAAGTCTTATCTTCTA
>CAMFKK010000163.1 GCA_945957225.1 uncultured Sphingobacteriia bacterium
ACCATGCCCCTTCCGTCATCACTAATACGCATCAAGTCTTCCACTTCAAAACTTCTTTCTCCAAAAAACACGTCTGCCCCTTGCTGTTGTAATTCAATTACTTTTCGCAGAACTGTACCAGTTGATGTGGTAGAAATTTTTCCATAAGATTTTTCTAATTCCGCCTTACCCTCATTTCCTACAAACTGCAAAACTTTTATAAAATCCTGCAAATCTAATAGTGGCATTTGCTGATCATCACAATATTTAAAAATCATGGCCACAACCCCGCCCTGTGTATCATTCAAACCCAAGATCTTACTCAAGAGCACTGGACCAAATTCAGTAACTGTTGCGCGTAAGCGAACACCTTTCCCATCATTAAGGGTCATTAATTCTGTGGGATAAGCAGCAGGCTGGTAATTAATATTTAATTTTTGACAACGTTCTTTCAATCTATCATTGAGTACACCAGGGGCTGCAATTCCGCTTAAATCGCCCTTGATATCCATTAACAATACAGGAACACTATTATTACTGAGGATCTCTGAAATCACCTGCAAGGTCTTGGTCTTACCAGTACCCGTTGCTCCAGCAATCAGTCCATGTCTGTTAAGGGTTTTTAATGGGATAAACACATCGGCGCCATCCACTACTTCACCATTAAACATACCAGCACCAATTTTGGCGTGTTCCCCTTTAAATTGGTACCCAGCTTTTACTGCGTCCAGAAACTGTTTTTGATCTGCCATAATACCTGTAGAATTAGGCCTACAAATTAACCAATGCAGTTGATTGCTAAAAAAATATTTGCAGTATTTAGCAGTTCCTTAAAAGCTAAAAATGCATTTTAAACTGGCATTTCTTCCCATATTGTAAATACCTGAATGACCATTGGGTGAAGACTGAAAATATTCCAAATACTTTAAACGGCTCAAATGATTTTGGTAAGCAAGGTCAAATAGGTTATTGACCTGACATTGAATGGACAATTGTTTATTTCCACCCAATTGAAGATTGGTTCCAAATCCTAAATGGAAAATGCTATAGGCGGCTGTTCTTGTCTCTGTACCATAGAGTGCTAAATATTTATTTTGGGCTGCTGCAGATTCCCAAGAGGCTGTCAATTGTATATTGGGTATAAATGGCAAACCTGTTGCCCAGTTTTTCTCAATTGACCCTTGCCAAGTAATAGGAGGAATTAAAGGCAACCATTCTCCTTGATTTCCTTTATTCTTAAAACGATCTTGCAAATTAATGCCATTGACCAATGAAAAGGAACTGCTAAAATTCCATTGATGTAAGAGTTTAGGATGCCACTTAATTTCTGACTCTAATCCATAAAGTCTTGCTGCAGAGTGTTGGTACTGAAAAGTCTTATTTCCTTGGGCGTCAATTTGTGGCTGATCATTATTATCCAAACTTTGGGTGAGATAAATAAAATGGTCAATTAAATTGTGAAACAGGGATAAACTCCATTGTAATTCCTTAGTTGAAAAACTAATACCTAGGTCCTGTTGCCAACTAGTTTCTGGTTCAAAATTCCTGTTTCCCAAATATAAAATATGCGCCCCTGGGTCTAAGCCATTTGAGGTTAATTCCGTAATACTAGGTGCTCTATAACCCCTTGATAGATTGGCTTTCAAGCTCCATTGTTGGTTAATCACATAAGCAATACCAAGACCCATGGAATAGCCGTTGAAACTTTTTTGAAATGCCGGAAATTGTAATGAAGCACCAGCAGTATCCGGAAAATGATATTGTTGCTCAAACCCATTATTAGCGTTAGGCCCTATATAAAAATCAGCTGTATTTAATTGTCGTTGGTCCCATCTCAGACCCGCTGCAAAATTGATTTTCTTCCATTTCCATTTACTATGCAAGTAAACACCAATATCAAATAATTGAAAATTGGGAATGGGAAAATCCGTTGCGTTTAAGTGTTTGTTTTGTTGGTACATGCCATTGGCCCCAAATGAAATTTCGGCTGCATTTACTGGCAAATTAAAGTTGACACCATAGTTCAGGGTATTTAATTGCAAAGATAATCCCGCTTGTTCAGGCATGGATGGGTGCGTAAATTCAATTCGATTATTTTGCTGAAAACCAATTAATGCATTTAGATCAATTTTTCCCAATTGGTATTCGTGTTTGCTATAAACTCTATAATGTTTAATGGCTTGCACCAAACCAGAAAGTCCATACCCTTTTAACTCCTCATTCGTAACCAAGGGTCTGTTCTTAATATCGTCCCACTGCCCTTCAAAGATTTGCTTTGTAAATTTTCTACTAATAGAATCCCTACTACCGTCTGGAATAGCTTGAAGATTATGATAGTATGTAGCACTTAATAAACTAGATCCTTTTTTGGAATAATACCCTGTTTGAAATCCAAAATTGGATTCTTGAAATCCTGTTAAATAAACTTTCCCATCAATGGCATTGCTATAATTTCCCGCAATCCTTTTAGAAACAGAACCCTGCCATAACCAGTGCTTGGTTCTTTGTCCTAGTCTTATCCCACTTGCCCATAACCCATTGTTAGACTGGTATTCCATGATCACCCTTCCCTCAATTTGACCTTGATCTAATTTTGGTAAATAGGGAATCAAACTCACTACACCAGCTATAGCATCTGAACCAAAAAGCAAACTGGCAGGGCCCTTTATAATTTCTGCGCGATGTATTTGATAACCGTCTACCTCTATTCCGTGTTCGTCTCCCCATTGTTGCCCTTCTTGTCTAATACCATCATATAGTGTCAATACCCGATGATATCCCAAACCTCTGATAAAAGGCTTAGAGATATTGGGCCCAGTTTTCAAAACTGATAAACCCGGACTATGGAGACTCAGTTGGTCCATGATATTGGAGGCAATGGTTCTGTCAATGGTTTTGGAAGAAATGGCTTGAATAGCAATGGGATTTTCTTTCTGAAATCCAGCCCTTGTAAGACCAGTAACAACTACTTCTTCTGACTCACCTTCTAATAATTTTTCTACAACGGCAATGGGCTTTTTGATAGTAGTATCCGCAGCATGGAAGATAGCAATGGCATTAACCTTTCCAGTTTCTGCCAGTAGAAAACTACTTATCAGTACTATGTAAAAACAGAATTTCATACAATTATGTTCTACAAACATAATATTAATGTTAGAATAGTCTAACATTTTTTATTTTTTCATTGATAATCAATTAGTTTAAATTTGTACCATGACCCTGACCGAGGAAAATTATTTAAAAGCATTACACAGACTCTCCCAAAACGAGGAGACCATTTCTGTAAAGAGAATTGCCGTTCTCTTAGACATCAAAATGCCTACGGTCAATAGCATGGTCAAGAATCTAGCTGAAAAAAAACTCATCAAATACGAAAAGTACAAGTCTATAGAGTTAACTGAAAAAGGACGCAAACAGGCTTTGCTCATTTTAAGAAAACACCGCCTAACGGAATTGTTTTTAAAAGACGTGATGGGTTTGGGTTGGGAAGAAGTACATGATATTGCCGAGCAAATTGAACACCTACAAAGTGACTTGTTTTTTAATCGTGTGGATGAAATGCTAGGTCACCCACAATTTGACCCACACGGAGAACCTATTCCAGACAGCCATGGGAGACTACCACAACTCAAAGCAACACCATTAAGTCTTTGCCAATCAGGCAAAAAATACCAACTCAGTGGCGTATTGAATAATGATGCTTCCTTTCTCACATATTTGAATTCAGTAGACCTACAATTAGGATCACAAATTGAGATAATCACCCTACAGGAATTTGACAAATCCATGGCGGTTAAACTCAATGGCAAAACCAAAACGGTGTTTAGTGCGCTGATCTGTCAGAACCTTCTGGTACTTTAGAAACAAATACATAGAATCCCAACAAAAAAGCGGAACTTGTTGTAATAGCATAGAAAATGCTGCGCGATATATACGTTTTAACAAAAGATTGCGCTGAATTGGCCGTAAAATGGGTTTGTTTTATCTTTATTTGAGTATAAATAATTTGTTATGGAAGACAAAAAAAGCAAAATTCTCTTGTGTGAAGACGATACCAACCTTGGTATGGTACTCAAGAATTATTTGGAGTTAAACGATTATGATGTAACACTGGAAAGGGATGGCCGCTTAGGTTTGGCAGCTTTTCAGCGTGAAAAATTTGATATCTGCTTGCTAGACGTGATGATGCCAAATATGGATGGATTCAAACTAGCCGAAGAAATCCGTGACGTTGATCCAGACATACCATTATTCTTCCTAAGTGCTAAAACCATGAAGGACGATATTATTCAAGGCTACAAATTGGGTGCGGATGATTATATTACCAAACCATTTGATTCTGAAGTATTGTTGTTGAAAATCAAAGCTATTTTAAAACGCAATGAAGAAGACAACAAAATTAGTGACAACCTTGAATTTGATATGGGTAAATACCATTTCAATCCAAAATTGCGTGAGTTAAAACATGATGGTACTACACAAACACTTTCTCCAAAAGAGAATGAATTGTTGAAGATGTTGGCTGAACACAAAAATGACTTGTTACCTAGAGAAAGAGCCCTGAAAAAAATCTGGGGTAGCGATACCTATTTTAATGGTAGAAGCATGGACGTGTATATTGCCAAACTGCGCAAATACCTAAAAGACGATACCGATATTGAAATTGTAAATATCCATGGAAATGGATTTAGATTGGTAGCACCGTAACCAATCTTTGCAACATAAAAAAGCTCCCTGATAAATGGACAGCCCCCAAAAAGTTAGACACTTTTTGGGGGCATTTTTTTAGCTAAATAAACTGGGTGTTCCGCCCCTGTTCAGGATTTCACGCCCCAAGTGGTTATAAGCTTTTAGAGTAGCTTCCCTACCTCTTGGTGTTCTTTGCAAGAATCCCTCCTGAATTAGAAAGGGTTCATATACTTCTTCAATAGTGCCTGACTCCTCACCCACGGCTGTGGCTATAGTGGTTAATCCAACAGGACCGCCTTTGAATTTATCAATGATAGCAGCTAATATGCGATTATCCATTTCATCCAACCCGTGCTCGTCTACATTTAAAGCCTTTAGCGCATGTTGGGTAATCCCAAGGTCAATGGTCCCATCATTGAGTACTTGTGCAAAATCGCGCACGCGGCGCAATAAACCATTGGCAATCCTTGGTGTACCCCTGCTTCTTCTGGCAATCTCTCCAGCAGCATCAGAACTGATTTCAGTATTAAGAATGGCAGCGCTTCTTTCAATGATTTTCTTAAGCGTATCGGCTTGATAATATTCTAATCTAGACTTGATACCAAACCTAGATAGCAAGGGTGCTGTGAGCAAACCACTTCTAGTTGTTGCACCCACCAAGGTAAAAGGATTCAAATTAATTTGAATACTCCTGGCGTTAGGGCCGCTATCAATCATAATGTCAATTCTAAAGTCTTCCATAGCTGCATAGAGGTATTCTTCTACCACAGTGCTTAAGCGATGGATCTCATCTATGAATAAAACATCATTGGGTTGCAGGTTAGTCAATAAACCTGCCAGATCTCCTGGCTTCTCTATAACGGGACCAGAGGTCTCTTTAATACTAACACCTAATTCATTGGCCACAATCCTACTTAAGGTTGTTTTACCAAGACCAGGAGGGCCATGAAATAAAATATGATCCAGCGCTTCTCCTCTAAGCTTGGCTGCTTTGATAAAGATGGTCAGGTTTTCAATTAATTGCGGTTGGCCGGAGAATTCATCAATTTCCTTTGGCCGGATGGTATTCTCAAATTCCTTATCTGCAGGACTGAGGTTTTCTGGTGCGTTATTCAAATTATCGTTGGCCATACCCTTCAAAACTACAAAATACATTTTATCATAGCTTTGGTAAAAATCAAGCTTTGCAAACTCAATCTGCCTTAGTCATTGGCGCTACCGGTCTAACTGGATCATTGCTCCTAGAAATATTACTGGAATCAAGTGCTTACCATATTGTTCATGTCTATGTTAGAAGA
>CAMFKK010000164.1 GCA_945957225.1 uncultured Sphingobacteriia bacterium
CTATTGAGCAATGAACAAAAGAACAATACCTTATTTGCTTTTGATGACCCTGAACGATTCAATTTTCATTTTGTACCCATGACAAGAAAGGGGATTACATTCAATGAAATGAATCCTGCTCAACGGGCAGCTGCTTTAAAAATGCTATCGCTTTGCACCAGCCATAGAGCTTATCAGTTATCACAAGAAATTACGCAATTAGAAATAGTATTAAAGGCTATTGAGAAAAGAGCTGAAACTGATCACTATCGTGATCCAGGCAATTACCATATTTCTATTTTTGGAATCCCTACAAACAGGACCATTTGGGGATGGCGTTTTGAAGGACATCACCAGTCTTTTAATTTTAATTTTAATGAAGCCCAAAAAGGAGTAGGCGCTCCCATATTTTTGGGATCCAATCCTGCCATAGTTTTGGAAGGTTCTTCAAAAGGTAAACAGCTATTAAAAGCGGAAACAGATGGTGGATTTGCCCTACTAAACGCTTTGAATCTGGAACAAAAAGCAAAAGCCATTATTGATACCATTGCTTTTAAAGATATATTGAGCTTTGACAAACGCAATGCAATGATTGGGCAACCTGTAGGCATCAGCTATGCAGCAATGACTGGGCCACAACAAAAACTGCTTTTGAATCTTGTAGAAATATATATCAATAGAAATACCAAATTATTTGCCAAAGATCAACTGGAGCAGGTTAAAAAAGATAACCTGAACTTACTCTATTTTGCCTGGGCTGGTTCCACCAGTGAAGCTTTGGGAAAAGGAACTTATTACCGAATTCAAGGCCCTGGCATATTGATTGAATATGACAATACGCAAAACAATGCCAATCACGTGCATTCAGTATTACGTGATTTAAAAAATGATTTTGGTGGTGACCTTTTACTAGAACATTATCAAAAGAGTCACCAGTAAAATATTATTTTTTCTTTTTGTATTCCAAGCCTTCTTTAAATTTAAATAGTCCATATCCTGGTCCCTTTAAATGACCGGGAACATCGGACAATTGTTTGTCTACTGCTGCTTCTGAAATGGGTGTAGTAAAGGGCATTTTTCCAGTGGGATGGAACCTACCTGAAACAATATCTAATAAAGCATCATTAGTGGTTCCAAAACTAGCAAGCACCGCTTTTACATTGGGCTTGGTTGTATCATTGTAAATTTCATCAATCACCCATGGATTGGTATAGTTAATGGCAAGGATGGTTGGCTTTTTAGCCATCAATCCTTTTACATAAGCTATATCTATAGCATTTTTTGATAAGGATAAATAAATGGGAGAACCATCAGAACTAAACAAGGATTTTCCACCAGGGTGAAGCCATAATAAAATCATGTCTGCTTCATCTGGTGTTTTTACAAATTCCAAATTTGGGTCTTCTTTTGTTGGCTGAAATACCGTACTAGCACTTCCTCCACGTTTTTGTAAATAGGTTTCAAAATAAACCTTGGTCTTGCTTTTTAGAGGAAGGATTGCAGATTCATTACGCAATAAGACAATTGACTTACGCATGGCCAGATCGGCCTTGGCCTGAAATTCTTTATTTCCTACAAATTGATCTGCTTTTGCTTCATCAACATATGGATTTTCAAAAAGGCCAAGAGCAAATTTTTCCAAAAGCAATTTGTATACAGAACTATCTACTAAAGACAAGTATTGTGGTCCTGATTTTACAGCTTCCATTAATTTAGAGGGATCGGCAGTGCCAGAATAAATATTGACACCAGCTTCCAAGGTTCTTTTATATCGCTCTACTATGGTTAGGTTCTCTGCTCCCCAGGGCATCATTTCTATGGGGCCGGTATCTGAATTGATAATTCCTTTAAATCCCAGACTATCTCTCAACAGGTCCTTTATAATGGCTTTATTATAGGCATAGGCAATTTTTTCATATTTGGTATCCAAGGGTTCTGAATAATATGGCATGATGGCGGATGTTCCTGCTTTAATAGCTGCATGAAAAGGAATGAGGTTGTTTTTAAACATCCCTCCGGGAAAATGCTCCCATTTGCCCCAGTCAAAATGTGGGTCTTGCCCTCCAACCCCTGCCCCACCTCCGGGAAAATGCTTGGTGGTGAGTGCTATAGAACTATTGGACAATTTATTCCCTTGAAATCCAAGTACTACTTCAGTCATCATTTTGGCCACCCAATGAGCGTCTTCCCCAAAAGTTCCTTCAATTCTTTGCCAACGAGGTTCTGTACTCAAATCTGCCATATACATATAGCCCTTTCTCAAACCAACCGCTGCCCATTCTTGACGGGCAATATTGGCAAATGTTCTAACCATTGATAGATCATTCATGGCAGATAGACCCAATTCTCCAGGCCAGGTAGAAAATACAGTCTTACCTACACTCAGCCCTACTGAAGCGTCCTTAGTAATATGGTTTCTAGGATTGGATGCAATAATTGCAGGTATCCCCAATGGCTCATTTTCACAAAGGGCCTGTAATTTATTGGTCCATTCTGCAATGGTTTTGGCAGAAACATTGGCCCTAAGTATAAAATGACGCAAATGAAAATCCTTTACCCCCTTGCTAGTCCCGGCCGACATCATCATTTCAACTGGCAAGGGTTTACGAGTGAACATATTGTTTTTTTGTATCTGGTCTTCTTCATTAAAGTCACTAGTGATAGGTGCAGGTGTAGCTCCGGGTTCGGTACCCCTATCATTTTTCATTCTAGCCGTACTAATCAGCATAAACCCAACTTTTTCTTCTAGGGTCATTTGCTTCAAAAGGTCTTTGGCTCGCTTATCCGTGGGCAAACGCCAGTCTTCATAGGCATCCAATTTTCCGTTCTTATTTAGGTCTTTGAAATTGAGACCTTGCGCTTGGATTAGGGTAGCAGACCTAGTTCCTAATTGGGGTTGTTTTGATACCTGAGAAAATACGGAATAACTAGTGCCAAAAAATAGTAAAGTCTGAACTAAAATTTTATAGTGCATAGCAATCTGTTATTTAAACAAATTACTACTTAAAGAGAATCTAAGATTTGTTTATAAGTGAAACCTGTAAATTATTTGAGAAAACGATTTCGTAAATCAATTATCCTAAACATCTTTTTCTTCAAATGAAATTTGTAAGTGTTGGATATTAGTTACCACTTTTCTACATAACACGCCGGCATTTTCTAGCATACGCTTAGACGCTTTTGCAGTATCGGTAGCTTCATATTTATCAGACAAATAAACCACTTCTGAAATCCCAGATTGGATGATGGCTTTACTGCATTCGTTACAAGGAAAAAGGGCAGTATAAATTCTACAACCCGCCAAATCCATTCCTATATTATTTAAAATGGCATTGAGTTCTGCATGACATACATAAGGGTATTTGGTTTCCAGAAAATCACCATGCTTGTCCCAGGGAAAATCATCATCGCTACATCCGGCTGGCAGGCCATTATAACCAGTTCCTACTATTCTATTTTTCTTATTGACAATACAGGCACCCACTTGGGTACTTGGATCTTTGCTTCTTTTTGCAGAAAGAATAGCTACTCCCATAAAATATTCATCCCAAGAAATATAATCTTTTCGCTTTTTCACTTATCCGGTTTTTGTACTGTGATAATCACGAATTTATGCTATTTTGCTACTATAATATTGCAAAACCAACCATGAAAAAAATCACCCTAAGCTTATTGGCAGTCTCCACCTGCTTATTGGTCATCAGTTGTAAAACTGGCTCACAAAAAGAAACTGTCAAAGACACTAGTACCACAGGACCAGTAGAAACAAGGCCGTCTAAATCTGGATACAAACCCGCATTTGAAGGTCAAACTAGAATTAATCGTGTAAAAACAACTACAGCTTACCAGGTAGAAAGAATTGCAGAAAAAATTGGTAACCCCTGGGCCATTATTAGCATGCCCGATGGAAGATTACTCATTTCTGACAGATCAGGTTATATTAGTTTATTTGGCGCAGATGGTAAATTGATCAAAAAAATTACTGGCTTACCTGCAGTTGAATTCAAAGGACAGGGTGGATTATTGGACTTGGCCTTGGATCCAGACTTTGCAAAAAATAAAACCATTTATTGGAGTTTTGCACAAAAATTTGGACAGGGCAATTTAACTGCAGTTGCCAAAGGAGTTCTCTCTGCTGATGAAAGCAAGATTGAAAATCCAGTGGTGATTTTCCAGGCAACTCCAGAATTAAACAGTGAATTACATTTTGGCTCAAGATTATTATTTGATAAGGATGGCTATCTTTTTGTCAGCGCAGGTGAGCGTTCTATCTTAGATGGAAGAAAACAAGCCCAGTGGTTAAATTCCGGATTAGGCAAGATTTTCAAAATCACCAAAGACGGAAAACCAGCAGCAGGAAATCCATTTATTGGCCAGGCCGATGTTAAACCAGAAATTTACTCTTATGGACATCGCAATCCACAAAGCTTAGACATTCATCCAGTAACTGGTGAATTATGGGAAGCCGAATTTGGACCTCAGGGTGGCGATGAACTCAATCGCATCCTATCAGGCAAAAACTATGGATGGCCTACCATTACCTATGGTTTGGAATATGACGATAGAAAAGTGGGCGATGGCATTCAACAAAAAGAAGGAATGGAACAACCTGTGTATTATTGGGAACCAGTACTATCGCCAAGTGGCATGGTATTTTATACCGGTGATGCTATTCCTGAATGGAAAAACAATCTCTTTATTGGTGGATTGAGTAGTACCCATATTGCACGATTGGTCATTGAGAATAACAAAGTAGTTGGTGAAGAGAGACTGATAGAAGATCAACACGAACGCATCCGTGATATTACCCAATTTAACGGAATGCTCTATGCAGTATCGGATGGGGGAGTACTTTTCAGAATAAGCAAAAAATAAGTTAAGAAAGAAAAAACATTAAACCTGCGGATCAACTGTTGGTCATAGTTAAAATTAAAAACTATGAAACAGTTGATTCGCTTTTTTTTATTTGCCATGCTGATTAGTTTAACTGGCTCAGCTATGGCACAAGATAGCACAAAGACCAAACCCAAAAGAAGCCCTGAAGAGCTGAGCAAAATGCAAACCCAGCAGTTCAAAAGAAAACTTTCATTAACTGCAGAGCAAGAACCCAAAGTATCCGCCGCCTTATTGGATTATTCTACCAAGCTTGTTGCAGCAAGAGATAGCAAGGGTGGCAAAATGAAAAAAATGCAGGAATTAAAACACCTGAATGAAGCCAAGGACCAATCCATGAAGCAAATTCTAACCGAGCAACAGTATGCTGACTATCTAAAACTCATGGAAGAACAAAAGGAAAAACTCAAAGAAAGACGTGGTGGTCAAAGACCAAGGAGATAATTATCCATCGGATTTTTCTAAATAAAATAATGACTCAACAGGCTTTGTCAGTTCTCTTGAAAGTTTTAAAACCAGAATAGCCGAAGGGATATACTTTCCAGTTTCGATAGCAAATATGGTTTGTCTTGAAACTCCTATTGCTTCTGCCAGCATCTGTTGAGTCATATTTTTCTGCTGTCGCTCCTCTCTAATATTATTCTTCATTTGCTTGCAACTTATTGGTAGTAATGGCAAATTGAAAACAGCAGAGATAAGAGAACCAAAAAAGGAAAATAGATCCAATTAAAAACAATTCAAGACCTGCATCTCCAGAAAGTTCTTTTTTAAATAAAAACATATATAAAAAGGACAATAAGAAAAAAGATAATTGCACAAAAGCTGCTAACTGAAAGGATTTCAACCTAATTTCAGCAATGTATTCATCTTCTTCTTTCTCTTTAGAAAAGACTAGAAAGAACATGCCTGTTAGACCGCTGAAAAATGAAATTGCTAAAATAGCTACTTTGATTAGATGTGCATTTTCAAGCTCTATTCCAATTAAAAAATTGGTTATTGATTCTTGAGATAATTTCAACTGTCCCCAAATCCAAATAATCAATCCTGCAGGCATCATGACCGCTCCAACAG
>CAMFKK010000165.1 GCA_945957225.1 uncultured Sphingobacteriia bacterium
CGTCGGCAGCGTCAGATGTGTATAAGAGACAGACCACCAACAATACCACCAGCATGGTTGCTTGCTGTTTTACCAGAAGCATCCAAAATAGCATCATTGTGTTCAACACCAAACATTTTGGCTGCGGCAAATCCAGTTCCAAATTCAATGCCCCTTACCGCAGGAATGGCAAATACGGCATGGCTGATTAGTGATTCAACCGAATCAAAAAAATGTTCCCCCAAGCCAATTGGCAAACCGGTAACCCGGCATTCAACAATTCCTCCCACACTATCTTTTGCTGCAATGGCTTTGTCTAATCCTTTTTCTAAATCTGCTTCACCAGCAATTTCTAAAATATTGGCTACTACTTCAATATTGGTATCGCCCTCGGCAGTTTTCAATAATTTTTTGGCAATTACTCCAGCAGCTACCAGGGCTACTGTTAATCTACCACTAAAATGCCCACCCCCTCTAAAATCTTCATATCCTCCAAATTTGGCGTGCGCTGTAAAATCAGCATGTCCAGGTCTTGGAACTGCTCTTAGTTTTTCATAGTCCCCGCTGCGGGTATTTTTGTTTTCAAAAAGAATGGTAATGGGTGCTCCTGTAGTGGTATCATTAAACAAGCCAGACTTAAATATAGGCAGGTCATCTTCCTTTCTTGGTGTAGCACCACGTTGGTTTCCACCTTGTCTTCTTTTGATATCTTCCAAAAAATCATCCAAATTCAATGCCAATCCTGCTGGGCAACCGTCTAAGTTTAGCCCTACACTTTCTCCATGTGACTCTCCGAAGATATTGACTCTAAATATGCGTCCAAAACTATTCATGGTGTTGATTGTGCTTATTGAATTTGAATATTTGCTCCCAATGCTTGCATATGTTCATAGAAATTGGGATAGGATTTATTGATGGCTTCAGCGTCCGTAATTTCTACCAAACCAGCAGCTTTTAAACCGGCAACGGCACATGCCATGGCAATTCTATGGTCATGTCTAGAATGTACCGCGGCTCCTTGAATGCCAGTACCACCTTTAATCAACATCAGGTTGTCTTGCAAATCAATGGCAATACCCAATTTAGCAAATTCTTCTTGTAAGGTCAAAGCCCTATTACTTTCTTTATGGGTCAAGCGTTCTACCCCCTCAATGACAGTGGTTCCATCACAGCATGCTGCAAGTGCCACCAATGGAGGAAATAGGTCTGGACAATCAGTGGCATTAAAATGAAAGGCCTTGAGTGGCATGGGTCCAATCTCTATTTGGTCTGCTTGAATAGAAATACGGCATCCGCTATCCATTAAAGCTTGCAAAACAGCTTTATCCGCTTGGGTAGAAAATACATCTAAACCTTTTATTGATATATCACCTGCAATAGCACCAGCAACCAATAAAAAAGCAGCACCACTCCAATCACCCTCAACGGTATACGCAATGGCTTTGGGCTCAACTGGTGCTGGCGCGATATTAAAATGAAAACGCTCATGGTTCTCATGTGCAATCTCCCATCCAAAATGTTTCATGACCTGCAAAGTCAGGTCTATATATGGTTTGCTCTTTAAGTTGTCAACTGTAATGGTGGTATCATTTGCCCCTGCAGCTCCATAGGCCATGAGTAAGCCAGTTAAAAATTGTGAACTCAATGACCCATCTACCGTAATATTAGCGGGTTGCAATGGGCCTTGAATCTGCAAGGGCAGTTTACCAGCATTGGATTGGATTGACACCCCTAACTGTGGAAGGATCTCATCAAAAAAATCCATGGGTCTGGTTAACAAACTGCCAGTGCCATTAATGGTAATGGCTTCCTTACTTAAAGCAGCAATGGGGGTAAACATTCTAATGCCTAATCCACTTTCGCCACAATTGATTTCTTTGTTTGCTGGATGAATTCCAGTAGAAACAATTTGAATGGTATCGGCATCAATGCGGCTAACCTGTGCGCCTAATTTTTGAATCACGTCTAGGGCGGCAAGGTCATCATTGCTTTTACCCGGATTGGTAATGGTGGTCTTGCCATTGGTCAATAAAGCCGCAGCACAAGCACGTTGCATACTGCTTTTGCTGGCTGGAGCGTATAAGCCCCCTTTTAAAATAGATGGATATATAGTAGCAATCATTCCCTTGTTCTTGGAAATTAAAATTGATTCAAAATAGTTTCAAGCTCATGAAAAGAGAGTGGTTGTATCACGCCTTTTCCAATTTTTTGCAACAACACATAGTTGATGCCCTGAGCCTGTTTTTTCTTGTCCATTTGCAAAATTTTAAAAGCTTTTTTCTTGTCAAAATCTGCAAATGTGGGTAGACCATATTTTGCCAAAAGGGCAATCACAGCTTCGGCGTCTTTAAAGCCTCTAATCTGTTGGCTCATGATGGCTGCATAAGTCATACCAATACTAATGGCTTGTCCATGACTGAGTTCATACATATTTTCTATAGCATGCCCAAGGGTATGTCCAAAGTTCAAGAGTTTTCTATCCGCTTGCTCAAACTCGTCTTCCACTACTACTTTGGTTTTGATCAAAGCGTTTCTTTGAATGAGTGCGGCCAATTTTGTAGGTTCTCTTTTAAAAGAAGCCAAACTATTTTGCTGTAATAAACTAAACATGGCAGCATCTTTGATACAAGCGTGTTTGATGATTTCTGCAAAACCATTTTGCCATTCTTCTTTGGGCAAGGTCTTTAAAAAACTATGGTCATACAATAAGAATTTAGGTTGTCTAATCAGACCTACCATATTCTTATAAACACCAACGTCTATCCCGTTTTTTCCGCCAATAGAAGCGTCTACCATGGCCAATATTGATGTGGGTATAAATCCACAGGGAATACCGCGCATATACACGCCTGCCACATAACCCGTCATATCCGTAACCACCCCACCTCCTACTCCTATCAACGTGGTTTTTCTATCCGCTCCAAAAGCAATCAGTTGGTCAATGATCATATCAACCGTCTGCTGTACTTTATAGGCTTCACCCGGTTTGAGTACAATGGTATTCCAACCCTTGAACTTTTTTTTGTGCTTGTCAAAAATATGCTCGTCCGTAATGACCACAGCCTGTTCTTTTGAAACCAGTTTTTCCAAATGAGAAAAATCAGCGTCAAAAAAATAATCTACTTGACTATTTGAAAATGTATAGGTCTTCTTTACCATGTTCAAAAATTTCGATGGCAAGCTTTCTAAAAAAAAGCATTGGCAATTTGATAGGTATCAAATAATTGCCAATGCTTTGATTGAAAACTATGAGTTCATAATCTTATTCTGATGGTTGATACTTTCCATATGCACGGCATCAAAATACTTGGTTACAAATTCTTTGCTTAAGCCCTGCTTCTCTCCTTTGGCAAAAGCCCTTTCTAAGATGCTATTCCAACGATTGGTTTGCAAGATGGTGATATTATTGTCTTTCTTGTATTGACCAATTTTCTCAGCCACTTTCATACGCTGACTCAAGATCTGCATTAACTCATCATCCAAATTGTTGATCTGTTGACGCAATTTTTCCAATGCAGCATGATACTCTTCACTGGCAACGTCTTCATTTCTCCAACGAATACTACCAACCAATTCACCCAAACGTTCTGGGGTAATTTGTTGTTTAGCATCGCTCCATGCATTATCTGGATCAATATGACTTTCAATAATCAAACCATCAAAATCCAAGTCAATAGCTGTTTGAGCTACGTCTTGCAAATTGGTTCTATTACCACAGATATGAGAAGGATCATTGATCATCATCACCCCTGGATAACGGCGCTTCATTTCAATGGCCAAATGCCACATAGGTGCATTACGGTATTCAGTATTACCATAAGAACTAAATCCACGATGAATTAAGCCTACATTTTTGATACCAGCTTTTTGAACGCGTTCCATAGCACCAATCCACAATTCTAAATCAGGGTTGATTGGGTTTTTAATTAATACAGGTACATCAACACCACGTAAGGCATCAGCTACGTCTTGTACACTAAAAGGGTTTACAGTAGTTCTAGCACCAATCCATAAAACATCAACGCCAAAATGCAAAGCGTCTTCTACTTGTTTAGCAGTTGCTACTTCTACTGCAACTGGCAATCCAGATGCTTTTTTAGCAGCTTGCAACCATGGCAAACCCTTGGTACCAATTCCTTCAAAACTTCCAGGACGGGTTCTGGGTTTCCAGATACCTGCACGCAGGATATCCACTTTGCCTGTTGCGGCTAAACGAGTAGCGGTACTCACCACTTGCTCTTCAGTCTCTGCACTGCAGGGACCGGAAATGATCAGAGGACGTTTTTGTAATAATGCCTCTACTGTAGATACACTTTCAATTGTCTGTTCCATAAAAAAGAATCCTTGTTTGCTTGGTATTTAAAACCGATTCAACGTAAATCGGTTATTTGACATTTTCTCACGCCTTCTTCCTTAGCTCTTCACTTTCTTCCTGCCACTCTTCACTCTTCACTCTTCACTACCTTCCTTCCACTCTTCACTCTTCACTCTTCACTCTTCACTACCTTCTACTCTCCCCTTCTTGGTCTACGTGAACGATCACCTGAAAAACCAGCAGGACCGCCGCTATCCGCATCATTCATACGAATACTGCGTCCCTTGTATTTCTTACCATCCAGAGCACGAATCATTTGTTGGGCCGAACCTTTTTCAATTTCAATCCAGCTATTCATGTCTTTCATGTCAATCTTACCCAAGACTTCCTTTTTCAAGTCACTCATGTCTAAGACAAACTGTAAAAAACTGGCTTTGAAAAAACCATCTTTGGTCCCCAGGTTTACAAATAATCTGCTATAGCCACTTCCACCACGAGCGTATTTGTTTCTGGAATCTCCTCTTCCGCCATCAATGCCATGCATCTCTCTTTCTCTACCCCTTACCATTTCTTGACCACGAGGTTCTCTAACAGACCTATCGCGCTCGCGCACATTGAGGTCTTGTGAATTCTCATAGTATTTTAAGAACCTGTCAAATTCCATGGCTGCAACTCGCTTTAACACGTCTTCCTTACTCACGTCTGCAAATTTCTCTGCCAACATTGGTACATAGGTTTCATAGTCGCCATGGCTGATATCGGTAGACAATAATTTGTCCATGAAGAAAAAGAATTGTTTTCTACAAACATCTTTACCACTTGGAATATCCATTTTGTGGAACTGAGAATTATTGATGCGTTCAATCTGTTTGAACTTGTACATCTCTTTTGAATGCACAATTGAAATACAGATTCCCTGCATACCAGCCCTTCCGGTACGGCCACTACGATGGGTATAGATTTCTACGTCATCGGGCAATTCAAAATTGATGACGTGGGTAATACCCTGTACGTCAATACCACGGGCAGCTACGTCAGTTGCAATTAATAATTGTAAACTCTTGTCCCTGAATTGACCCATCACTTTGTCACGTTGTGCCTGTGTAAGGTCTCCGTGCAAAGCGTCAATATCATAACCTTCCCTGGTTAAACGCTCAGAAATTTCTTGTGCGTCTAATTTGGTTCTGGTAAAAATGATACCGTAAATGCCTGGGTTAAAATCAATGATCCTTTTCAGTGTCTCATAACGGTGTTGTGCTGTTGTAACATAGTACTGATGGTCAATGTTTTTGTTGGCCGTATTTACTTTTCCAACAGTCACTTCTTTGGGATCCTTCATGTACTTACGACTCACTTTGCGAATCTCAGTTGGCATGGTAGCGCTAAATAACCAAGTGCTTTCTCTTGCTGGAGTGTTCTTCAAAATGAATTCAATATCATCTTGAAAACCCATGTTTAACATTTCATCTGCTTCATCCAATACTACGTATTTGATCTGCTCCAAATTGATGGCTTTGCGCTCAATCAGGTCAATCAACCTTCCTGGCGTAGCTACTACAATTTGCACCCCTCTTTTAAGGTCTCTAATCTGCAATCCAATGGAAGCGCCTCCATACAC
>CAMFKK010000166.1 GCA_945957225.1 uncultured Sphingobacteriia bacterium
CCATGTTGGACCTGCATTGATACTTGCTTTCTCTTCTGTAAACAATTCTGTGGCTTCCCCTGCAATGGCAGCATCAGCAATACTTGCATCCACTGCTTTACCACTTAGGTTTACTACCACTAATACCTTACTATTACCTGCAGTACGGGTAAATGCATAGACTTGTTCATCAGCACTGCTAAGAAGTTTGCTAAACGCTGCATTAGATGCTAAAGCAGGATTATTGCTATGTAAGTTTAATAACTTTTTGTAAAAAGGAGCTCTTCCAAATTTGGCAAAAGGAATGGTATCTTTTTCAAAGAATGAAATAGAACGCAACAAAGGTTCTTCTTGAGAACTATAAATCAGTGGCAGACTGCGTTTGATGGTTTGGGTTAACACCGCAAATGGAGCATGTGATTCTCCTGGCATGGTAGCAAAATCTGCCTTATTCCAACTGTTTTCATCATGGTTACTGGTAAAATACAAACGCATGGCATTTTTGGGAAAACTAGTATCTGTTTTGTTGATGATGGAATCCAATGCCAAGGCATTGCGTTTTCCAGATGCAATCAATTTCATCATGGAAAAATCTGACCAAGTATAAGTAGCATCAAATCCATCTGTATGCATATTGGGTTTATCGCCCTCGGCTAAGAAAAATAGGTTCTTCTCCTTTTTCAATTCGGGGATGGCTTTTAGCCAAAATGCGTCTAATACCTCAGGGGCTACATCGCAACGAAAACCATCAATATCAGAGGTTTTAACCCAGTATTTCATACAGGCAATCATGCTATCCGTTAGCTCCTGATTATGGTAATTCAACTTACGAGTATCCGTCCAATCAAATTGTGAAACTGCTTTACCCGTACTATCTTGTACATAAAAATCAGGGTGGGTTTTTAACCAAGGATGGTCTGCTCCTGTATGATTGGGCACCCAGTCTATTACCACTTTAAATCCCAGTTCATGGGCTTTTTTAACCAATGCATTCCAATCTTCTAAATTGCCATATTCAGGATTGATGCCAGTATAATCACTTACTGCATAATAACTACCCAAGGTTCCCTTTCTATCTACCTTACTAATGGGATTGATGGGCATAAACCAAAGGGTTTGCACCCCCATTTCTTTTAATCTTTCTAAATGTGTAGAAAAAGCTTTGAAAGTTCCTTCTGCTGTATATTGGCGAATATTTACTTCATAGATATTGCTATTCAAGATCCAAGCAGGGTGGCCGTCAATGGTAGCGGTATCTGCAGCAGCAATGGACTTGTCTTGGGGATTGGAGCAGGAACTGATGACGGCTGTCATGAGTACCAGAAAAAACAATTTCTTGTATGACATAAGCTTCGTTTAAGCCTTAAAATTATCAACTATTGTGTAAATTTCACACATTACAGAAGTATTTATTTTCTTGGGACTCTTCTAGCCTTTGAGTCAAAAACAAATCCTTTCTTTGCCGCAAAGCTTGAACTATGGAAAAAGCCCCCATGTACTATGGTAATTATCTGCATTTAGATAAAATCTTAGAAAGTCAATACCCTGTTAGTTTTGAACAGCCCAATGAGCCTGCTCATGATGAAATGCTCTTTATTGTCATTCACCAAGCTTATGAACTCTGGTTCAAGCAGATCTTATTTGAAATGGACTATATCACAAATGTGTTTAGCCAAGAAACCATCAATGATAATTCAGAAGACCTAAACCTTGTGAGACATCGGCTCCGCCGAATTATACGAATCCTTGAATTGCTGAACCAGCAAGTGCATATTTTGGATACCATGACTCCTTTGGATTTTTTGGAATTTAGAAACCTACTCACCCCATCCTCAGGATTTCAAAGCAAACAATTTAGATTAATTGAAGCCAGACTAGGACTGAGTTTGGAAAACAGACACCAAAAGGATTATTATAAACGCACCAATGAAGGTGGATTTACAAAACCTGATTATGAGCATATTACCAATACAGAATCTAGCAAAACCATTTTGCAATTGGTCAATAATTGGCTAGAGAGAATGCCTTTCTTTGATGGGGAATATTGGGAGTCTGAAAAAAATATGGCCTACGGCGACGCAGCCCAACACCCATTTTGGAGTCAATATAGATCTATCTATGCAAATGGGCTAACGGAAAGAGAACAAAATAAGATTCATGACTTTGACTATATCTTTTTAGAAGCGGTTTTGGAATCCCATAGTCCAGAACAATTGGCTATGCTACGGAGCAATTTTTCACCTGCTGCATTAAGGGCGGCTTTGTTTATCATGCTCTATCGCGATTTTCCGGTATTCCAAACTTCTTACCAGATTTTAGATTCACTTATAGAAATTGATCACTTGATGAGTAATTGGAGACATAACCATTTGATCATGGTGAGAAGGATGATAGGCATGCGCGTTGGAACCGGAAATACTTCAGGAGCAGGATATTTAGAAGGTGCTTTGAATAAGCATTATGTATACAGAGATATTTCTGGTTTGAGTACTTTTTTAATAGAAAGAAAAAGACTACCCAAATTACCCGAAGCATTGATTAGACATTTGGGCTTTCACCAATAAGGAGTCATGATAAATTGAACCAACAAAAAGCCTCCCCATATGTGTTAGGGAGGCTTTCTATAAATTGGTTTGATTATGCAAAGATCACAAACAAAGCATAGATTACACCTGGGATCCAGAATAATAAAGTCAACAATAAGCTAATCCAAAACTTGGTATTAATTGCATTTTCATGCAGATAAACCGCTAACGGAGGCAACAATATGGCCAAGATAGCAAGTAGTACGGTACTCACTCCTGAATCACCTGAAGCTTTGGTAGCTTTATCAGCTTTGTAGTTTTTCAACAAGGCTTTTGCATCAGCAATTCTTGCCTTTCTTTCTGCTTTTGACAAGGACTTGAAAGACTCCAAAGCATTTTTCACCATGACTTCGTCTTCTTTAGAAACATAAGCAGAAGCAGTATCATTTTTTGTACTTACCACTGGAATACTTGCATATACGTTAGCCGATTGAATAGCTATTATGCAGGCAATGATGATTTTTTTCTTCATGTGTTCAGGTTTGGTTAGTTTATAGCTGTTTCTTAAACTGAAAATACATAAATTATGTAAATATCAAAACAACCATAGGTTTATCTTTTCTAAACCTGTAAAATTTACAAATGGGCATCGTATCTTTAAGCTAGAATATCTACTATGCGTATTTTCTATTGTTTAATTATAGTATTGGGATGCGCTTGTTCCAATCAACAAGTGGTTCTGCTTCCTGCTGAAAATGCTTTTGATGCAGGAAGGGAATTTATAGATGCAAATTTGAAAGGAGATTTTCAAAAAGCCGCGTTCTACATGGTTCCAGATGAAAAAAACAAAGAATTTCTAAAAGTAGCTGAAAAGGAATATCGTCAAAAGGACAAGGAAGGCCGACAAGAATTGAGAACAGCATATATTAATTTAGAAAAAGTAGAATACATAGATAAAACACTCAGCATTATTTATTTCAGCAATTCTTTTGAGAAAAAATCACAAAAAATTAAAGTGATTAAAACCAATCAAGGATGGTTGGTTGATTATAAATTTAGCTTTGCAACCCCTTAACTCATTAAATATCTAAAAGATTCACATGAAGACACAATATGTATTACACCCTTGGCATGGAATACCTTATGGAGAAAATGCTCCCAGAGTTGTTACTGCAGTTATTGAAATACCTCAGGGTTCTAGATGCAAATATGAAATAGACAAACCTTCAGGTTTATTAAAATTAGACAGGGTTATTTTCTCTTCCTTTTACTACCCTATCAATTATGGCTTTATTCCACAAACTTATGGTGGAGACAAGGATCCTCTTGATATCTTGGTAATTACCTCATTACCAGTTGTTCCATTGACTTTGATGGAAGCCAAAGTGGTAGGAGTAATGCAAATGGTTGATGGCGGTGATCCAGATGATAAAATTATTGCGGTTGCCGCTAATGATCCCGGTGTCAACCACTATAATAATATTGAAGAATTGCCCAAGCATTTCTTTGACGAATTGCGTCATTTCTTTGAAGAATACAAAAAATTGGAAAACAAAACGGTGGTAGTAGAAGAATTTGGTGACAAAGCCAAAGCACTTTCTATTATTAAGGAAGCCATTGAATTCTACAAAGAAACATTTACGCCTTAATTCCTAGACATGAGCACAGGTACCATTGTTATTCTTATCCTAATTGGTTTAGCGGCAGGTATTTTAAGTGGCTTAGTAGGTGTGGGCGGAGGAATACTGATGGTACCTGCCCTAGTATTGATTTTGGGATTTACCCAAAAACAGGCTCAAGGCACTTCACTTGGCATTATGCTTCTCCCTGTTGGAATCCTGGCCGTGATTCAATACTATAAGCAGGGTTATGTAAATTTCCAAATGGTATTCATTATTGCTGCTGCATTTGTATTAGGCGGATTCTTGGGTAGCAAAATTGCACTCAATATTAGTGATGAGAAAATGAAGAAGGTTTTTGGTCTAATTTTGATGTTGGTCTCTTTGAAAATGCTATTTTTTGACAAGCCCGTTAAGAAAAATCAAGATTCTGCCACAAAAACAAGTGCAGAAATTATAAAAAATCAATAAGCTGGTTTTCAAAATTGGCATCAGGCCCTTATCTTTGCAAAAACTTAAAATTCATGGAAGCAAAAGTATCTACTGGAAAATATTGGCTTTGGTTCTTTATTTGGCTAGGCATTATGATCACCTTACTGGTGGTATATCGTGAGTTTTTCTGGTTGGCCTTACCTGGCACTGTAACTTATTTTGCCAAGGCAATGGATTTGATTTAATTCCAATTTAATTGATATTATAAAAGAAAAGCAGCCGATTGGCTGCTTTTCTTTTATGGCTGATACCGTTTGATAATTCTTAACTGATGGGTTCTTTCTCCTGTATCTGAATTAATAATTCCCATATTATCAATAGGATCTATTCTTACTTTTCCAGAAGCATGAATAATGCTGGCATTGTCTAACATCATTCCAACATGGGTAATTTTTCCTTCCGCATTGTCAAAAAAAGCCAGGTCTCCACACTTTGCTTCTTGTAAAAATCCCACAACTTCTCCCAAAGCGGCTTGTTGATAGGCGTCTCTTGGCAATTTAATTCCAACAAAACGGAAAACTTGCTGGGTCAGACCGCTACAATCAATCCCAAAAATGGATCTTCCTCCCCATAAATAAGCCGTATTCAAAAATTGATGCGATACCCATTTCAGGGTTGCTTCATTAAATTGGGCTTCTGCTGGATTCCAAAACTTGCCTTCATAATGAAAATCAAAAGCACCAATCTTTGCTGCCCCGTGATCAAAAAAGTGTAAAGGACTTCCAAAAGAAACCTGCATGGGTGTTTCATTACATGTGATGGCCCTTAAAACATCTCCATTGAGTAAACCATTGCCTACCAATGCTTGCTCTTCCGTTATTTCTATCAATTGACTTTTCTGAATCCAACCAAGATAGTCATCATAAAGACTGCTGACTTTTAAAAAATCCTTTCCTATTTCTACTACGCTTGCTGACTCACCAAACAATAATTGGCTAACCATTTCTGATCTATGGGATGCTTCTGAGCGCATGGGTGTAACCGGAACTATGGGTGTAACAAAAGCCATATTGAAAATTTGTTTCAAGTTATGGAAATTTACAAAACTGACATCTCTATATAAATGCTTATTTTAAAGCAGTGCAAACCAATAGCTACCAACATATCAGCGATCAGGAACTTTTAGATAGGTTTCGGCAAGACGGTAACAACCAATGGTTGGGGATTGTCTTACAACGCTATACCCTTTTGTTATTGGGCGTTTGTATGAAATACCTCAAGAATGAAGAAGCCGCAAAGGATGCTGTGCAGCAGGTATTTCTCAAATCAA
>CAMFKK010000167.1 GCA_945957225.1 uncultured Sphingobacteriia bacterium
AATTAGGATTGGGTGGAGCCGGATCTGTAACACCCCAATAAGTTTGAATGGTTCCAGTGATCAAATAACTGGAATCGGATGCAGCAATTATGTCATTAAAATGTAGTAGGTCAAAACCCGGAATACTATATCGTTTTGACCAAATTGCAGAACCGGATTTGGTATACAAACTTACCCATCCGTCATTGTGTACTTTACCGGATTGCAGATAATTGATATTACCCATATTGAGTAATTCTTTTTCTTTGGTTAGCACGGGTTTAACCACTGTCTGTGTTTCTTGTCCAGTATATTGTTTGGCAAATTCACTAATGGCACAGGTCTGCCCTTTGGATTCAATAGCTTGACCCAATTGCAAGAACAATAGAAAGGTTATTAGCACAGGGTGCTTGCGCATCAGATTCAGTTTGTTTGCCGGGGCGGGCTAAGTGTATCAATAAATGTAAGCAAATGCCCTTACATAACCGGATAGTAGATACGAGTAATCCATTTTGTGCTGTCTTTCTCTAATCCTCTATCCGTAACAAGGGAATAAAAAGGAATAGCTGGTGAAGTTATGTGATAGTCCTGCACATACTGTTTCATTTGCTTCATGGCGGTTTCAGCAATATAGTTTCCACCTCTTACTTCTCCAATCAAAATTTTTCCAGCCACCATTCGTTTCCAAGAAAAAATACTGGTTTCTGGAATTTGTTTATCAACAGGTAAAGCTACCATGGTTTGAAAATGGGTACTGTCTAATACTGTCACATTCAACATGGGAAATCCTGTTTCTTTGGCGCCTGTTTGCAACGCATAATGCTTTAATTGTTGTATCATGGCTAAAACCGTTTCTTGACTGGGTGGATTTGGCAGTATTTTTTTTGTACTGACCAAAATGGTATCCTTGACCATGTCTTGCACAATCTGCATTCCGTAAACCTGTTCTCTTGATTCTAAAAAAGCTTGTAAACCTTTAATAGGATCTGCAATCACATCTTTTAGGTCTTTCATGAATAAATAATCTTGGATTCTTTTCAATGGACTCCATCCACTAGCTAATTGGTAATTCCAAAAAATGGCCATTGAATCCAAACCCAATTGGGCAAAAATGAGTTCCCCTTTAATTTGGCGTTCTTTAAAATTGGTTTGAATGCCATATCCATTAAATAATGCTTTGTCTCTCAGAAATGTTGCTTGATTCCATACTAATCTTTGTCCTGTGTTTTTTTTGCTGGGACTATTTGTTGGCCACCATTTTACCCATTGTGTGGTATCCATGATAAAACGGGTGCCGGCATTAATGGAACAGTTTACGGCCATTACCTTTGACAGCTTTAGGTCTTTGGGAATAAAAATATAAATGGAAATAAGACCAGCCATTAAAACTAGCAATATGGCCATCATTGTTTTTTTCATATGGGTTAATTAGCACCGCAAATTAGGGAAGAATTCAGTTAAATTAATTGAATGCTTACTGCAAACCTTTGCGGTGGAAATACTGCCCCAATAGTTCAGAAGGAATTGAGTAATTTGGTCTTCTAGAACCTGCCATATGAGAGCCCTATTGCTTGCACTGATGATTTGTTTTGGTCTTACTGCCCTTTCTCAAACCAAGCCGGATGTTTGGAAAATCAAAGCATCTACATGGGATCCATCCAATTATTATGGGGTTACGGTAGCCAATGGAATGATTGGGATTGTCTCTTCACCAGAGCCTTTTAAAGTAAAAGACGTGGTATTGGCCGGTGCTTATGACCAATACGGTAGGGGAAGGGTGAGCAATTTTTTGCGCAGTTTTAATTTGCTCAATATGCAGTTAGATATTGATGGAAAAAGAATTGGCGGGGCCGATGCTAAAAACATGCAACAAGAACTTGATATGCGCCATGCTAGTTTTACCACCAGTTTTGATTATTTAGATAAGGCCACCATTAGCTATACCTATTATTCTTTGCGACAATTACCCTTTACGGTTTTGATGGATATTAGCATCACCGCAAAAAAAGACATCAATATCAATAGTGCTTCTGTAATGGAAGCACCCGATGCACTCAAAGAAGTACAGAACTATTATAATGAAATTGATCGGCCACACGTGGTACTTAGCCTACTCACTTCTTCTGCCAAGAGCCCTACCGGAAAATTACTCATGTGTGCTAGTAATACCTTTTTATTTACAGAGCCTCATGGATCAGAACCAAGGGTGATTCATGAAATGTGGGACAACAATATGCACTTGATGAAGTTTACGCACAAGATTAAAGCGGGAGAAACCTACAGATATTCGGTAGCTGGTTCTTCCATTACATCGGCACATCATGATGATCCTTTGAATGAAGCAGAACGCATGACCATTTTTGCCAGACTAGAAGGTAGAGATAGGCTCATTAATTTCCACAAAAAAGCCTGGGATGAATTATGGCAATCCGATATTCAAATAGAAGGTGATGACCAATCCCAACAAGATATTCATAGTATGTTGTACCATCTCTATTCTTTTTCAAGACCAGGTACTGCACTGAGCCCATCGCCCATGGGGCTAAGTGGTTTGGGCTATAATGGCCACGTATTTTGGGATACAGAATTGTGGATGTATCCTTCTTATTTAGTGCTACAACCAGAAATGGCTAAGAGTATGGTGGAATACAGATTTCAGCGATTAGACGCTGCTAGAAAAAATGCCTTTAATCACGGTTATAAAGGTGCTATGTTTCCTTGGGAGTCTGCCGCAACGGGTGTAGAAGAAACACCTGTTTGGGCATTGAGTGGTCCTTTTGAACACCATATTACAGCCTGTGTTGGGCTGGCCGCCTGGAATTATTATTGCGTTACCCAAGACCTTGATTGGTTAAAAGAAAAGGGTTGGCCCATCATGAAAGAGACGGCTGATTTTTGGGCCAGTAGGGTAGAAAGAAATGGGCCAGGAAAATTCGATATCAAAAATGTGGTTGCTGCTGATGAATGGGCAGAAAACGTAGACAATAATGCGTGGACCAATGCAGCTGCAAAAGCTTGTTTGAATAATGCTGGTTTGGCTGCAAAATTATTAGGATTTAAAGCTGATCCTGATTGGGGGCATGTTGCTGCTAATATTCCAATTTTAAAATTTGCAGATGGGGTGACCAAAGAACACGCTACCTATCAAGGGGAAGGAATTAAACAGGCCGATGTAAATTTATTATCTTATCCCTTGAAAGAAATATCAGCGCCAGGGGCCATAAAAAAAGACTTGGAATACTATTCCACCAGAGTTCCCAATGAGGGTACGCCAGCCATGACGCAGGCCATTTTTACCCTTTTATATGCCCGTTTGGGCGATGGGGCAAAAGCTTATCACTTTTTTCAAGATGCTTATCTCCCCAACCTAAATCCGCCATTTAGGGTAATTGCTGAGACCAAGGGAGGAACCAATCCTTATTTTGCAACAGGAGCAGGTGGTATTATTCAAAGTGTACTGATGGGTTTTGGAGGGTTAGAGATTACGCCACAGGGGATAACTCAAATCAAATCGACACTGCCTCCAAACTGGAAAAAGCTTACTATCACTGGGGTTGGCAAGGAAAAGAAAACCTATACGGTTCAATAAAAAATATTATTTTAGAGCATTGAAAAAATTGTTTGCCATAGCATTGTTGGGCATTTTGTTGTTCAACTGGGGAGGATACCGTTTGTTAACGGACTACCTAGAAGACCGAGCCGATCTGAAATTGGAAGCCCAATTGGATCAGGACAATTATGACGAATCTGCTTTGATCAGCATTAAGGTTCCAACCAATCTTCCATATTACCATAACAATATCAACTACGAACGGGTAGACGGGTCTATCAATATTCGTGGAGTGGAATACAAATACGTGAAACGCAGAATTTACAATGACTCATTAGAATTGATGTGTATTCCCAATATGGCCAAAACCGGAATGCAAAATGCAAGGGATGATTTCTTCCGTTTGGCCAATGATTTGGTTAGCAATCACAGTTCAAAAAAATCAGGAAACGCACATGGTCACAATGTCAAGTTTTCTGTACAAGATTATACTGCCACTCCGGCAATTAGTTTGAACCCTGCAGTACAGCTGGTAGATGTAGCAGCAAATACAGCTGTGTTTCAACATTTCAAATCCATCTATTTGGATTGTCTGGAAAGGCCACCACAGGCTTAATACCAGAAGATTAACAAGATTTTAAACCTGCACGGAATAGCAGCCGTGCAGGTTAGTTTATTATTTATTTACTATCAGCTTATTTATTGAAATATGAAACATTTCCTGATTGGGATTTGCGCTACCGTGCTATTATTTGGATGTAAGAACAATACTGAATACAAAAACTATCTACACAATCCTGACTTGTTTAGCAATACCGTTCATGAATTAAATACCGTGGTAATGGGGAATAATTTTCCTCCAATGGTTGCTTCTAGAAACTATGCGTATGCGGCTATTGCAGCGTATGAAGTAGTTGCTGCTTCCAATCCAAATGGGTATCAATCTTTGGCTGGTCAATTAAATGGTTTGAAAACCATTAGCCTTCCAAAAGATACTGTTGGCGCTGATATTGAATTAGCGGCATTATTGGCTTATATGAAAGTAGGAGAAGCGGTCACTTTTCCTGAAGGAAGTATGAAGTTGTATAAAGACAGTATTCTGGCCATTGCAAGAGCCAAGGGTTTACCAGAAGCCGTTGAAAAAAGATCTCAGGAATTAGCAGATAGTGTGGGTATGTCTATTATTCGTTGGAGTAAAAAAGACAATTACTTAGAAACCCGTGGTGCTGAAAAGTATACTGTTTTGGATATTCCAGGCAGATGGGTTCCAACTCCACCTCTGTATGCATCCGCAGCTGAACCACACTGGAAAGAAATCAGACCCATGGTGATTGACAGTGCTGGTTTTTTCAATGTTCCACCTCCACCTGCATTTAATATTACAGACAAGAATAGTAAGTACTATCAAGAAGTGATGAAGATCAAAAATGCGGTTGATAGTTTAACTCCTGAACAACGCCATATGGCCGAGTTCTGGGATGATAATCCATTTAAAATGAATGTAACTGGGCATGCCATGTTTGGTAGCAAAAAATTCTCACCTCCTGGTCATTGGATGAGTGTGGTAGGTATTGCTTCTCAACAAGCTAAGGCTGATTTTGGTACAACTGTTACGGCATTTGCCAAAACTAGTATTGCCCTTTTTGATGCATTCATTCAAAGCTGGTATGCCAAGTATACCTATAATACCGTAAGACCTGAAACAGTGATTAACAAATATATAGACATGAACTGGCGTCCACTATTGCAAACACCGGCATTTCCGGAATACACTTGTGGTCACAGTACTATTTCATCCGCTGCTGCGGAATCACTGACCAGTGTCTTTGGTGATAATTTTGCCTATACCGATTCAACTGAAATTGAATTTGGAATCAAGAACCGTTCATTTAAATCATTTAGGGCTGCAGCTGAAGAAAATAACTGGGCCCGTTTTTATGGCGGTTTGCATTTTCACAACTCTTGCATCATTTCTACTGAATATGGTAGAAAAGTTGGTGCACTTGTTGTTGACAGGTTGAAAATGAAGAAATAAAAATCACACACCAAAAACCCACAAATGAAAAAGTACTTTTCTATACTAATCCTATGTCTTTTCTTGAACAATATTGTTCTTTCACAAGGCTGTGTAGCCATTAGAGGTGCAGGCGGAGCTGCCTGTAGCATGATGGATCATATGAAAAACCTGGACAGCGCTGGTTGGATGTTTAGTTCCAATGCCAGGTATTTTAGATCTTATAAACACTTTGTTGGAACAGAGGAACAAAAACAAAGAATAGCAAACGGAACAGAAGTAATTAATCACTCATATAATTTAGACCTAGGTCTGACACGTGTCTTTAACAAGCGTTGGAG
>CAMFKK010000168.1 GCA_945957225.1 uncultured Sphingobacteriia bacterium
GATAGGCTCCGGTCTCGTGGGCTCGGAGATGTGTATAAGAGACAGCCTCAAGATTGTATTGTTGACATCAGTTATTCTATTCAATCCATTTATATTTCCAATTTAAGGGGCTGGAGTTTTCAATCAACTGCCCCCTGTTTGTATAGCGAATACAGTGTTTCTATACCGGATATTTTTGGCTATGCTACACTTAGATTGGGAACCATTCCGCTAGAAACAATTGCCTCTGATAAGCGCATGCAATCTTTTGCAGCCAGAAAATTTGCTGGCCAGCCGGATATGAAACAGGGGGCGTTTCACACGATGAATTGTATAATTTAAATGTATTGATGCATGACCGTAAATGGATTCTAAGAAATGCTCCTGCCATTTATTTTGATCTCCATAGAGCAACCCATTATAGTCAAATAAATAGCGTTGAATTTCAGTGGACAGAAATTAGAAATAACAACCAAGCGCCACAACCAGTAATGGATGGTTGGAAATCAGTGAGGGAAAGATTGTTGAACCAGGAAAATTTTGGTTTGGCCTATCTCAATGAAAATGACTGGTTAGATGAAACAGTTGCAGGACTAACAAAAGGATTGGTTGGTTCTGAAGAAAAAGCAAGATCTTGTTATACATGGGTCAGGGATAATATGAAATGTACCAATCCCGTTGGTATATATCTTAGCTATGGACTTACTTTAAATCAATTATTTCAACGAAAACAAGGGTCTGTAAGCGATATTAATTTACTGCTCATTGCCATGCTTAAGAAAGCTGGGATTCAAGCCAATCCAGTTTTGTTAAGTTGGAGAACTAGGGGGGCTATTTATTTTGATTACCCAATTTTGCATAAGTTCAATTACCTAGTGGTAGAACTTAATTTACATGACAAAAAAGTTTTGTTAGACGCAGCTGAACCTATTCTTGGTTTTGGATTGTTGAATCCTGAATGCTATAATGGACCAGCCTGGGTCATAGAAAAAGAACAGGTTAGAAAATTAAATCTATCTGCCGATGATTATCTGGAAGAACAACAAACCATTGCCAATTTAACAGTTGATGAGAAAGGATTGACTGGGTCTGTTTCAAAAATCTATGGAATCCCCGGGTCCTTTAATATTCGACAAAAAATCAAAGAATCAGGGCAGGCTTCTGTTGGAAGATATTTGCAAGCTGCTTTGGGAAGACAAACAAAAATCAGTGAATTAACTATAGATTCTATTTTATTTAAAGAAGAACCAATAGCCATTAATTATGACATACAAATAAATTTCAAGGGCGATTCCTTAGTATTTGAACCTGTTTTTTCAGATGAATTTCTGCCACCCATCAATCCTGAAAGAACAGACCCAGTAGAAATGCCTTATACCAGAAACTTGGTTTATGTGATGAACTTAGCAATAGCAAAAGGTTATCAGGTGATGCATTTACCAAAATCTGTTAAATACCAAATGAATGAGAAAGAAGCCCTTTTTGAATACCAATGTATTCAGTCAGGGCAAACCATTCAGTTGCGTTGTAAGATCAATATTACAAAAGCCAACTTTCCTACAGAAGCTATTGGCGCGCTTCGTGATTATATACAATTTGTCAAGCAAAAAATATACGAACCCATTGTGATAAAGAAAATATAATCAAATCTCCTTTGCGTGTAACCTATGAAAAAATCTATGCGCTACTGGGGCAATGAGCAATCCAATATTGGTAATAAATGCTACACCGCTAAATAGGGCATAAAAAGAAGAGAATAGTTTACCCGCCGTGGTTTCTATGGTCACTACAGGTCCCATGCCGCTGAGGATCATGGAAGCATTGTGCAGTGCGTCTATCCATTCCATGGGGCCTAAGTATTTATATCCTAATACACCCATTAACAAACATCCTGAAAGAAAAACAACTGCCAACCGAAGATTGGTATAAACCCTTTTTGCAAATACTTTTCGGGAAGCAAGTGGTTCACTCTTGTGCTCGTATTGACCAAAAGTTTTTTTTACGGGTTTTATTTCAGTTTCCATGGCAAGAAATTTATTATTGGATTAATTCCTTTTGGGAATCTGTTGGTCAATAATTTCCTTTATTTGACCATACCATTCTTTGTTGCTTTCTTTAAGTAAACTATTGGTAAAGATCAACAGGGCATAACCACGGCTGAAATCTACTAAGGGCCAAGTGCCAAATAAACCGGGACAACTTACTACCGTGGCTTTGCCATTTTCATCCGTTTCCTGGATCCATTCTCCAAAACCATAATTATATCCAGCAGCCAATTTTGGGGCGTATTTAATAGTGCCGCTATTGGTACGTACTACCTGCATGGCTTCAATGCTAGCTTCACTTAAAACACGCTTGCCATTGAACATGCCCTTATTCAAAATCATGGAAATAAAATTCATATAATCATTAGGGGTACTCAGCGCGCCTCCAGAAGGGTTCACGGCGTCAAAGCTAGAGAAGCTGGTATTACGCATCATGAGCGGTCTTGTAATTCTTTCTTGCATCAATTGTTCAAAACCGCGCCTACCCACAATCTCCACTATTCTTCCTGCAATATTTAAACCCACACTGCTATATTTAACCTCTAAACCTGGATTTGATTCAATCTCTTTTTTACTGGCAAAATTGTTTACCTCTTCTTCTAAATTGGCAAAGCCCTTTCTTTCAACAACAGACTTTAAACTTACCGGTTCTGATTCAATTCCAGTCATATGACTCAAACAATCGCGGATGGTAATATAGCCCTTGGAATATTTGGCAAATAGGGGAATAAATTTGCTCACTTTATCGTCTAAAGACAGTTTGCCCTGATCTACAAAACTCATGACTAACGCAGCCGTTAACCACTTGCTAGCACTTGCAATGGGAGCCTGCGTTTTAGCCGTAAATTCACCTACCGCTTTTTGATACACTATTTTGCCATCCTTATACAACATGACCATCGCGCCACCGCCAAGGTCTTTTTTACTAGCATCCACTAACTTGTCAAGACTGGTGAAATTGTATTGGGCATGGGCAGCCTGAATAATTAGCAGAAAAATCAATCCCAGACTGACTTTTACGCAGAAATGTTGGAACTTTACAGACATAATTTCCGATTTGGTGATCCCCTGCACCCAATTAGGCGCTTAGAATGATTTTTGCGTCTAATTTACTACTTGCTACTGGCAAACAGTGGTAAGAAATATAAACAATCGTTAAATAGTCCCTAGTGGATAGGAGGATAGTATATGAACATGAGTAATTACACCATCAAAGCCCAAGAAACCATTCAGGCGGCGCAGCAATTGGCATTCAATCATGGCAACCCCAGTATTGAAACCAATCACCTTTTAATAGTATTGGTAGCGGATTCAGAAAGTTCAGTGGCTTTTTTACTAAAAAGGAATAATGTAAACATAGCTTTTGTTGAATCCAAAATGGATGAAGCCATTGCCAAATTGCCAAAGAGCTCTGGGGGCGAGCCCGCGCAGAATTTGAGTAGAGATATGGGAAATGTGATGCTAAGGGCCAATGCCGTTTTAAAGGAGTTTAAAGACGAGTTTGTAAGTACCGAGCACTTGCTGTTGGGATTATTGCAAACCAATGATGACGTGTCCAAAACTTTGAAAGCTGCTGGTCTAACCGAAAAGGGTTTGATCACGGCCATCAAGGATTTGCGCAAGGGCGATAGCATTAATTCTCAAACCCAAGAAACACAGCAGAACTTCCTCAACAAATTTGCCAAGAACCTAAACGATATGGCGCGTCTGGGTAAACTAGACCCTGTGATTGGAAGGGATGAAGAGATTAGAAGAACCCTACATATTCTAACGCGCAGAAGCAAGAACAATCCCATCTTGGTGGGAGAGCCTGGTGTGGGTAAGACCGCCATTGTAGAAGGTTTGGCCATGCGGATCATCAATGGAGACGTTCCTGAAAACCTAAAGTCAAAAATCATTTTTGCCTTGGATATGGGGCAGTTGATTGCCGGTGCCAAATACAAGGGAGAATTTGAAGAACGCTTAAAAGGTGTTGTAAAAGAAGTAACCAATAGCGATGGAGAAATCATTCTCTTTATAGATGAAATTCATACCCTGATTGGTGCTGGTGGTGGTGAAGGCGCCATGGATGCGGCCAATATTTTAAAACCAGCACTAGCTAGGGGAGAACTCAGGGCCATTGGTGCCACCACTTTGAATGAGTATCAGAAATTCTTTGAGAAAGACAAGGCACTAGAAAGAAGGTTTCAGAAAGTCATGATTGACGAGCCAACTTTGGAAGACGCTATTTCTATTTTGCGTGGACTCAAAGACCGTTATGAAACCCACCACCATGTGCGTATCAAGGACGAAGCCATTATTGCTGCGGTAGAATTGTCTAGCCGCTATATCACGGACAGGTTCTTACCAGACAAAGCCATTGACTTAATTGATGAGAGTGCCGCCAAACTGCGTCTAGAAATGAATTCCATGCCGGAAGAATTGGACAAGCTGGAGCGACAGATCAGACAATTAGAAATTGAAAGAGAAGCCATTAAACGTGAAAAGGATGAAAGCCTACTTAAGGAACTGAATATAGAGATCAGCAACCTCAGTGTGGAGCGTGATACCCTCAAAGCCAAATGGCGTGAAGAGAAGGAATTGGTAGAGAAAATTCAAAATACCAAGGCCAATATTGAAAGCCTAAAACTAGAAGCCGAACAAGCAGAAAGAAATGGCAATTATGGTGCGGTGGCAGAAATCAGGTATGGCAAGATCAAGGAACAAGAAGCCGTTATTAGAGAAACTACTGAGCTGCTCAATACCCTAAGTGTGAACAGCAAAAGGTTGATGAAGGAAGAAGTTGACGCGGAAGATATTGCTGATAATATTGCCAAGGCAACAGGCATACCGGTAGCCAAAATGATGCAGAGTGAAAGAGAAAAACTCTTGCACTTAGAAGATGAATTGCATCGTAGGTTAGTGGGTCAAGAAGAAGCCATTACGGCGGTGGCCGATGCCATTCGTAGAAGCCGTGCGGGTTTACAAGATCCAAAGAAACCTATTGGTTCCTTTATCTTCTTGGGTACAACAGGTGTAGGTAAAACCGAGCTGGCAAAAGCTTTGGCAGAATACTTGTTTGATGACGAGAGTATGATGACCCGAATTGACATGAGTGAATACCAAGAGAAACATACCGTTTCTAGACTGGTAGGTGCACCTCCCGGATATATTGGATATGAAGAAGGTGGACAATTAACCGAGGCGGTAAGAAGAAAGCCTTATAGCGTGGTACTCTTGGATGAAATAGAAAAAGCCCATCCAGATGTTTGGAATATTTTATTACAGGTGCTAGATGATGGAAGATTAACTGACAATAAGGGAAGGGTGGTGAATTTTAAAAACACCATCATCATCATGACCAGCAATATTGGTTCTCATATTATCCAGGAAGCATTTGACAATGTTGACGAAGAAAATATGGAGGACTTGGTAGAAAAAACCAAAATAGAAGTGGTGAACCTCTTGCGTCAAACCGTGAGACCAGAATTCTTGAATAGGGTAGATGAGATTATCATGTTCCAACCCCTGCTCAAAAAGCAGATCATGGGCATTGTAAAAATTCAACTGGAAGGATTGCGTAAACTGGTGGCAGAAAATGGTATTCAGTTGCGCTATAGCGATTATTTATTGGAGACATTGGCAGAGCAAGGATACGATCCACAATTTGGAGCAAGACCACTCAAAAGATTGGTACAGAAAATGATTGTCAATGCTTTGAGTAAGAAAATCTTGGCAGGAGAAATTGACAAGGGCAAGACCGTTTTAGTTGATGCTTTTGATGGGGTAGTGGTTTTTAGAAATGAAGACGCGGAAACGGCTATCAAAATCTAAAATGCCGTATTTTAGGTAGATGATACAGTTCAATGC
>CAMFKK010000169.1 GCA_945957225.1 uncultured Sphingobacteriia bacterium
ACTGAAAGGATTCAAGAAGTTGGTTGGTAGAACTACTCAATAATTGAATCAGTCTTACCAGTTGATCCCTATCGGCAAATGCCACGTCTTCCTGAGAGAAATCCAATTCCAATTCTATGAGTGCAGAGAACTTGACCAATTCTTCGCGCAACTGATGCAAGGCTGATGAGAATCCGCCACGCATATTATTCAGTGCCGTTCTTCTGCTGGCTTCTGTATTACTAGCAATCAAATCGGCCACCGATTCTGCTTGTGCCAAATCCAATTTTCCATTAAGAAAAGCACGCTGCGTAAATTCTCCTGGCTTGGCCATTCTAACACCTCTGGCATTAATGGCCTGAATTACTTTTTCAATAATATAAGGTGAGCCATGAGTACTTATTTCAATGGTGTCTTCTCCCGTATAAGATTTAGGTCCTTTGAACAAGGATAACACTACTTCATCCAATGCATTATCTGCATCTTTTAAATAACCCACATGCAGGGTATGTGATGCTTGTGCTTCCAAATCCTTTGACGGGAACAAACTATTGATGACTGGAAATGCTTGTTTACCGCTAATTCTAATTACACCAATAGCACCCAATCCCGGAGGAGTAGCTAATGCCACAATGGTATCATCCCAACCAATCAATTTTGAAGACAAAGGAATAGTTTTTGCAAAAATAGCGTTTCAAGGCTTGGCAAATCAAATCTTACTAGAATTCTACTCATCCTCAGAAACCCTAAAGCTAATGGCTTGCCTTTGGCGATAGATTACTTTGGTACCATTTTGTTCTGCGGGAATCCAATTAGGTCCTTTTTTAATTGCCCTAACTGCTTCTGCTCCTGTTCCATAGCCAGGATCAGTTTCAGCCTTAACTTCACTAATAACACCTTCTTTATTCACTACAAAAGAAACCACTACGGTATAAATGCCTGCAGGAGCCCCATTATTAACGGGAAGATCTCTATTGAGGTTCTTTTCCAAAAACTTGGTCCAACCAGCAAGACCATCGGGAAAACGGGCTTGAATTTGAACTGTTTTGAATTCCCCATCATAATCTTGTTTTACTGGTTCTACAAAATCCTTTCCTATAGATGCTTCAACTGGCGCTGAAGGTAAACCCTGTTCCTCTACCCCATCCACATGTGTATTGGCTATCTGTACATTTTCCAGTGCTTCTACGGGTTTCATTTCATCTTCTTCAGCAACCAATTTGTCTGGGGTGATGACAGGAGCATTGCATCGCTCAGCGGCCACTACTATTTTTTCTTTTGGAGGAGTTGGTGGCAATTCTTTTTCTTTTTCCTTGTCTTTGTATGCATCCAATATCACATCAATCATGGGTTGCTCCTGAATAATTTTTCTAGAACGGTTGCCCCATAAATTACCCACTATAAAAAGCAGGCAAATCAAGATAGTTCCCATTAATGCATATTCCATACGCTTCCCATAATTCTTACGCAGGTCATATGCACCATAGTTTTTGTTCCGGCCTTCAAAAAGAAGGTCAAGCAGTTCCGCTTGAAGGATTTGCTTTTTTTCCATAACATTTGTTTTTAAATGTGATAGAGAAATACAAATATTTCCATAAATTATTTTTTCAAACCAAAACTGCAGACCTCTGAAACAACTACGAACATTGAGTTTCAGCAAATAAAAAAGCCCCGCTCAAAAGAGCAGGGCTTTTAAAATTTATCGGAAAGAAATTATTCTTCAGATACTTGGAAAGTGATGCTTTGTTTGTGACGATAGATTACGTTTCTACCATTTTGAACCGCAGCTTTCCATGATGGTCCTTTTTTGATTACACGAACAGCTTCTTCTTTGGTACCATAACCGGGATCATTCTCGGCTTGTACTTCAGAGATCCCACCATTCTTGTCAACGATAAAGGAAACCACAACTGTGTATTTTCCGGGAGGCGCACCATTGTTTACAGGCAAATCCCTGTTCAGGTTACGCTCCAAATACTTAGTCCAAGCTGGCAAACCACCGGGGAACTCAGCAGGAATTTGTACTACGGTAAATACTTTATCGTAATCTTCTTCTTGCTTAGGAGCTTCCACTTTACCAGTACCGGTTTCAACAGGAGGAGCCACAATACCTTCGTCTTTGGTTCCTTCCTGGTTTACGGTACCAATTTTGGTATCTTCCAGTTTTTCTACTTCTTTGATTTCATCTTTTTCCTTCACTTCTTCATCCTTCACAATTTTAGGAGGGGTGAATTTGGTGATTTCCACTTTTGGCGGTTCTTGCTTTGGTGGTGGGGGTGGCGGTGGTGGTTCAGGTTTTTTCTCCTCCTGTTTCATGTTCTCAAGATTTACGTCTTGAGCAATCACTTCAACAGCTTTTTTCTTGGAAGAGCTTGCTACCACCGACCCTAATACCAGCAACAAACAAACTGTTACAGTACCTATCAAAGCGTAAGTAATACGCTTATTATAGGTCTTACGCAGATCGTAAGCGCCGTATGACTTGTTTCTACCCTCGAAAATAATATCGAGAATATCGGCTTTTAAAATTTGGTTTACATCCATGATTCAGTGTCTTTATTGGTAATATTCCAATTGTTTATTTTGCAGGGGCTGCTGCGCCTGCTGCTTCAGATACTTTCACCAACTGTGCTTCTACAGCTGAAATATCCACCAGTGCATAACGCTTGCAAACATTGATGGCCATCTCATCAAGAATATCCACTACGTTGCGATAAGTGCACTCTTCGGAGGGTTTTAACACCACCACTAAATCCTTTTCAGGAGTACGAGCTTTCTTGTCAAGAATTACATTGCGAATCTCTGAGAAATTAGATGATTTAAAGTTTGACGCGCTATTGTCCAATTGTCCTTCATAATAAAAGATGTTGTCATCTTTTCCTAAAAGGATGGTAATAACACCCGATTCTTTGGCCTTGTTCTGATCCTCCGGCTTGTCCGCATCTTTGGGCAAGTAGAGTTTCATAGCTGTAGGCTGACTCATGGTGGTGGTGAAGATGAAGAAAGTGATCAGCAAGAACCCAAGATCCACCATCGGGGTGAGATCCACACGGGTACTCAGCTTCTTACTTTTCTTGACACCTGGTCCTTTTTTATGACCACCGCCACTCGAGGTATCCATTTCTGCCATGTCGGAAGAATTTATTTTTTTGAATAATCTTGTTTATGACTCTTTACTCTTCTCTTTTTTCACCTTTCATTGCACTCTTCCATAATTCCGAACCAGTTGGTACGCTTTCTGGATTAGTGATCATCTGAAATTTCAAAATATCATTCTTTTTAAATGCATCAATTACATTTTTGAAAGCAGGATATTTAGAGGCGTTATCGCCTTTCAATTGAATGTTAGCTTTCTGTCCAGCGTAAGCGCTCAGAACTAAGCCCATCCAAGTGGAAACTTCATTGTTTGAAGAATCTTTACAAGGTATACCTGGTAAGGCATTACCCTTGCGTCCTTCTTCAGGAATTGCAAGAAAAGCAGACAGCCCGCTAAATGGTGCACCAAAGAAACCAGCTTTCTTAAACTTTTGAACGTCTAGGTTCAGGTTCTTGGTGGTATTTAGCGTGTTAGCGATGACCTCTTTTTTAGATTCATCGTCCATGGAAATGAAAACCTTACCGTCTTTGTCAATAGTGATTAACACAACATCCTTGGTTTCAGCAACTTTTGCTGCAACAGAACTAGGTGTAGTCACTGCAATGGCTTCCGCGGGTTTGAACTTTGTTGTCAAGATAAAGAATGACAACAAAAGGAACGCCACGTCACACATCGCCGTCATGTCGATATTGGTACTTTTCCGTGGTAATTTGGCTCTACCCATTGTTATTAATTTAAGATTTCACTAATTAGATTCAAAACTGTTTGCATTCCACAAATAATCAACGATTATTTATAGTTAGCAGCAAAGCTTTGAGTCAGGGTGAAACCAGATTCGTCAATACCATAAGTGATACCATCAATACGAGTGGTGAACACGTTGTACATGATGATAGCAACAGCAGAAGTACCAATACCCAATGCAGTGTTATACAAGGCTTCAGAGATACCTTGAGACAATTCGCGGGCAGCTTCTCCACCACCTTCATCACCTAATTTAGAGAAAGAACGGATCATACCCATTACCGTACCCAATAGACCCAAAAGGGTTGCTACTGACGCGATAGTAGACAAGAACACCAAGTTCTTTTCCAACATAGGAAGTTCCAAAGCAGTTGCTTCTTCTACTTCTTTTTGAATATTCAACACTTTTTGCTCAGTAGCCAATTCAGTGTTTGTGATCATTTCTTTGTATTTTTTCAGACCTGCTTTCATAACGTTACCAACAGATCCTTTTTGCTTATCGCAAGCAGCAAGAGCCTTATCAACGTCTTTGTTAGCTAGGTGAAATTGTACTGAACGTACAAATTCAGCAATGTTACCAGTTCCGTTTGCTTTAGTGATAGTCAAAAGACGCTCAATTACAAAAGAAACCACAATCAATAAACAACCAATCAAGATTGGTACAATGATACCACCTTCATACATTTTTGGTATTGCACCTTTAGGTCCTTTATGGTTAGGCCAAAAACCACCAGATGGATCAGGAGTAGTGAAGTTGCCGTCGGCACCGATTACAAAGCGCCAAAGAACGTAACCGAGAACGATACAGGCAATAGGAGCGATAGTTGCAACCAAGTTACCACTCTTTTTAGGTTGAGCGGAAGTTGCGGTTTTAGCAGCCGCTGGTGCAGTTGGTTTGATGTCAGCCATGATTCAATTGATTTTTGGTTTTAAAAATTACAGTTGATTTAAAAATTGATTTCGCAATGCTACATAAAAAATGTTTTGAAAAAACAAAACCTTTCAGACATTTTTTATTAGGGCTTACAAATTAGGTATTTTATTGAAACAGAAAACAAGAACGGGCGAATCTTTTTTGTTTTTTTTCAGCTCTAGCTGGATTTTAGCCCAAAAATCTTTGAACTAGCAGCAGTTCTGCATTTCACCGATTTATTTTACTTATTTTACCATTTATCCAAACGTTTCTCATTTTTGAATGTTGAACAGGCTGGAAAGCTATCTTTAATCTATCATTAAATTTTTAAAACTACTTATGAGAAGGTATTTTCTTTCACTGGCGTTGCTTGCAACAACTGTTAGTTTTGCCCAACGACCCCAGAATCCAACACCAAGTCCCACTCCGGGCACTCCCGGAACCGGAGCACCGTCCATAACCGGGATCCCTGGTTTTGGAGGAGCTGCTGCTCCCAGAACGGCACCAAGACCTTATAAAGACGTAATTACTGATAAAGCAATTACTAAGAAAGGCCTTTTCACCGTTCACAAAATTGATGAAAAATATTATTTTGAAATTGCTGACAGTATTCTTGGAAGAGAAATACTAGCTGTTTCTCGTTTTGCCAAAGTGCCAGCAGGTGCTGGTTATGGTGGAGAAATTGCCAATCAACAAACCGTAACTTTTGAAAAAGGGCCTAGCAATACCGTTTTGCTACGCACTATCACTTTAGTCAATACTGCTGATGCTAATCAGGATATTTACAAAGCAGTTTCTAATTCAAACGTAAATGCTATTGCAGCATCTTTTCCAATTGCCGCATTTAGCAAAGATTCTAACGGTGTTGTTATTGATGTAACTGATTTATTTAAAGGAGACAATCAGGCAGTGGGTATTAATCCAAGATTTAAAACCCAATATCGTTTAACTGCTTTGGCTTCTGATAGAACTTTTATCAGTAAGATCAGCACTTATCCTATTAACACAGAAATCAGAAGCGTAAAAACTTATATTTCTGGATCTGCGTTAGGTGGCATAACACTTGGACCAGCAGGTCCACAAGGTGCTGGTATTCCTGCAGCAAGCGATGCTGGTGCAGTAACCTTAGAAT
>CAMFKK010000170.1 GCA_945957225.1 uncultured Sphingobacteriia bacterium
CTTTGCGTACAAGCCCAAGTTCAAATTGGATCCCTTTTAACTGAAAACAAGGTTAATCCCATTGGTTTGGGTACAAATGCCCCAAGGTTTAGTTGGAAAATGATTTCCGAAAAGCGAGGAACTGTTCAAACAGCCTATGAAATCAAGCTTAGTGCTGACAAGGATAAAAGCACCAACTGGAATACAGGCAAAGTAAATTCTAATCAATCAGTTCAAGTAGTCTATCAAGGGCCCGTGCTAAAATCCAATACGCGTTATAACTGGCAGGTGCGGAGTTGGGACCAAACAGGAACACCATCGGCATGGAGTAGTCCCGCCAGTTTCCAAACAGGGTTATTAGCCATTACCGATTGGTCAGCTCAGTGGATTAAAATAGGATTTCAGGAAGATACCATTCAAAGACCTAGTCAATTATTTAGAACTGCGTTTAATTTGAAAAAAACGGTACAATCTGCCACTGCCTATATTACAGCGCACGGTATGTATGAAGCAAGTATCAATGGCCAGCGTGTGGGCGATGCTTATTTGACACCAGGTTGGACTTCTTATAACAAAAGAATACAGTACCAAGCTTATGATGTAAGCAGTTTATTAACCAAGGGTGATAATGCTATTGGTGTAACTATTGGGAATGGATGGTTCCGCGGTAATCTGGCTTGGAGTAAAAATTTAAATATCTATGGAAAAGAACTGGCTTTGCTCATGCAGGTCAATATTATCTATACCGATGGTAGTAAAGAAACCATTGGCACAAATCCCAATTGGAAATCCAATACAGGCGCCATACAATCCGTTGAGATCTATCATGGAGAAACTTACGATGCAAGAAAAGAACCCATGGGTTGGACCAAGGCAGGTTATTCAGACAAGGATTGGAAAGCTGTGGTTCTTGCCAATATCTCCATGAAAGAAATTGTAGCCACAGAAAATGAACCCGTAAAAAAACAAGAAACATTTCCTGCTCTGAAAATTTTTACCACACCCAAGGGTGAACAGGTGGTTGATTTTGGACAGAACCTTGTTGGATGGGTAGTAATCAAAGCAAGAGGAAAAGCAGGTGATCAGATCACGGTATCACACGCAGAAGTATTAGACAAATACGGCAATTTTTACACAGAGAATTTACGCGCTGCCAAGTGTCAGAACAATTATATTTTAAAAGGATCTGGAGAAGAGGTATTTGAACCACATTTTACCTGGCAGGGTTTTAGGTATGCTAAAATAGAAGGTTATCCTGGCAAACTGACTGCTGCAGATATTAGTGCAGTGGCTTTGTATTCAGCTATGCCACTCACTGGAAATTTTGAATCTTCTCATCCCTTGATCAACCAATTGCAACACAATATTCAGTGGGGACAGAACGGAAATTTTTTAGACGTGCCAACGGATTGTCCTCAACGTGATGAGCGCCTGGGTTGGACGGGTGATGCGCAAGCATTTTCTAGAACGGCATCCTTTAATAGAAACGTGAATAGCTTTTTTGCAAAATGGTTAAAAGACGTAGCTGCTGATCAATTACCCAATGGCAGCGTGCCCTTTGTGATACCCAATGTACTAGGTGCCAATTCTGCTGGCGCTACTGGCTGGGCCGATGTGGCTACCATTATTCCTTGGAATATGTACCTAGCATATGGAGACAAGCGCATTTTAGAAGAACAATATCCTAGCATGAAAGCATGGTTGGGTTATATGCAAAAAGAAAGCAAGAACAATTTGTGGAATACGGGCTTCCATTTTGGAGACTGGTTATTCTATAGACCTTTTGATGACAATGACGGCCGCTCTGCAGTAACTGACAAATATTTGATAGCCCAGTGTTTCTATGCACATACCACCCAATTGCTGATCAATGCGGCAAAAGTATTGGGCAAGACAGAAGACCTCCCCGCTTTTGAGAAATTATTGGCCAATGTGAAAGCCGCATTTTTAAAAGAATATGTAACACCCAATGGCCGATTGGTTTCTTCTACACAAACAGCTTATGTATTGGCTTTGAATTTTGATATGTTACCAGAAAATCTACGCACACAGGCGGCTGACAAATTAGTAGAGAATGTAAAAAGTTATGGCAACCATTTGACCACCGGATTTTTGGGAACTCCTTATTTGTGCGAAGTTCTTACCCGTTTTGGTCATACAGAAACAGCTTATCAATTGTTATTGCAGGAATCATACCCCTCTTGGTTATATCCTGTAAAAATGGGTGCTACCACCATTTGGGAAAGATGGAATGGGATTAGAACTGATAGTAGTTTTGAGCCAGCATCCATGAATAGTTTTAACCACTATGCATATGGTGCTATTGGTGATTGGATGTATAGATCTGTGGTGGGTTTGGATACTTATGAAGACGGAGTAGGTTATCAGCATAGTAAGATACAACCTCATTTGGGCAAGGGTCTAAGCCATGCATCCGCCAGTTTGGAAACCTATTATGGCAAACTGTCTTCCGGTTGGAAAATCAATAATGGTATCCTAGAATGGAACGCTACTATTCCAAGCAATACAAGAACAACAGTGATTTTACCCGCAGCTTCTTTGGATGACATCAAAGAGAATGGCAGCGCACTAGATACTAGTTACAAAGCTGTAAAAAATGCAGATGGTACTGTAAGTCTAGAATTGGGTTCTGGTATCTATCAGTTTCAAATCAAGCAAGCCGCTAAAATCTCCAAATAATGCAAAGGAATTTCTGGACAAAAACTATGGCAGCCCTGCTGCTGTTTTGCTGCGCGATGCCTTTTGTAAGCAAGGCCCAAGAACTTGATTTAGAACATAAACAATGGCCAGCCCATTGGATTGGTTTACCAGGTGCCGCAGATGGGTATGGTGTTTTTCTATTTAGAAAAGAATTTAATCTCCAAAATCCAGTAAAGCAATTCATAGTTCAGGTTACAGGAGACAATAGATACAAACTTTATGTGAATGGGCAGCTTGTTTCTCTTGGACCAGCACGAAGCGATATCCAACACTGGAATTATGCTACCCTTGACTTAGCTCCTTATTTAAAAAAAGGCAAGAATTTGATTGCTGCCAAAGTTTGGAACGAGGGTGCTTATACACCAGAAGCCCAGATTAGTTATCGCACTGGATTTTTATTACAGGGACAGGGAGCAGAAGCATCTTTGATCAATACCAATCAAAGTTGGTGGTGCAGACAAGACAGTAGTTATAGTCCTATTCCCGTTAAAATTAGGGCCTATTATGTAGCTGGCCCAGGTGAATTGATTGATTTTAGTAAGCAAGTAAAGGGTTGGGAAAACAATTTATTTGATAGCACAAATTGGAAACATGCTGTTAAAATTGGGAATGCTATTCCAAAAAATATTTACAAATTAGATATGCCGGTTGGATGGGCACTAACCCCAAGCACCCTACCCGAAATGGCATATACAGCCCAACGTTTTACAGCAGTTCGCAAAGATGGTGGTTTGAAATTGGCAGCTAATTTTCCAACCAATAAATCTACCATCACCATTCCAGCTAATAGCAGTATCAGTATATTATTGGACCAAGGATTTTTAACCAATGCCTATCCTGTATTGGAATTTGCCAAAGGAAAATCCGCTTCCATTAAATTGGATTATGCAGAAGCTTTGTTTACCCAATTCCCGCAAAAGGGTAATAGAAATGAGGTTGATGGAAAGAATTTTATTGGCAGAGAAGACCAATTAATTTCTGATGGTTCAGAAGAACAGGTATTTAGTTCCTTACAATTCAGAACTTTTAGATATGTGCAACTCACTATCAGCACCAAAGAATCCCCTTTAGAAATCAAGGATATCTATAGTTATTTTACTGGTTATCCCTTTGAGCGCAAAACCCAATTTGCATCAAGCAATACACTCTTTAACCAGATCTTGGATATTGGTTGGAGAACGGCCAGACTTTGTGCTTGGGAAACTTATATGGATTGCCCATACTATGAGCAGTTGCAATATATAGGAGATGCACGCATTCAGGCCATGATCAGTTTATACAATACGGGTGATGATAGATTGGTGCGCAATGCACTCACCCAAATGGATAATTCTAGAATTTCAGAAGGGCTTACTTATAGTAGACATCCATCGCATACACCACAACTCATTCCTACATTCTCACTTTGGTATATTGCCATGCTCCGCGATTATTGGATCTATGGTAAGGATGAAAAATTTGTACAAGAGAAACTAGTGGGCACCCGAGCCATTCTGGATTATTATAGCAAGTACCAACAAGCTGACAAACGCTTAAAAGAATTGCCTTATTGGAATTTCACTGACTGGTGTACCACCAAGGGTTGGGATGGTGGAAGAGCCCCCATTGGTCAAGACGGTGCTTCTGCGGTGGTAGACTTTTTATTCCTCTATACTTTACAACAGGCAGCTTCCATGGAACAGGCTATTGGCATGCCAGCTTATGCTACCAAATACCAGAAAGCCATCAAGGACTTGCAAGCCGCTATCCAGAAAAAATATTGGAATGCGAGCAAACAATTATTTGCCGACAGGGCAGAACAGGATTTGTATTCACAACACGCCAATACTTTGGCCATACTAACTGGTACCGTAAAAGGTGCCGAAGCCAAAGCCTTGGGTGAGAAAATCATGCAGGACAAAAGCCTAACTGAAGCCACCATCTTTTTTAAATACTATGTGTACCAAGCATTGGTAATGGCTGGCTATGGCGATGGTTATTTAGATTGGCTGGGTATCTGGAAAGAAAATATACAACAAGGCTTGACCACATGGGCGGAGATTTCAGACATCAACAATGCTCGTTCCGATTGTCATGCCTGGGGATCTAGTCCCAATATTGAATTTTATAGAACAGTATTAGGTATTGATAGTGATGCGCCTGGTTTTAAAAAGGTCAAAATCATTCCGCACTTGGGTAAGGAAACAAAGATTAGTGGTAGGATGCCACATCCTTCTGGTAGCATCAGCGCCAGTTATCAATTGCAAAATGGCAAGTGGGAAATAGCCATTGAACTACCAGCTAATACCAATGGTTATCTTGATTGGAAGGGAAATAAAATTCCTTTAAAAGCTGGCATGAATCAATTTCAACGATAGTTGTTATGCAATAATTTTACCGTGAATACACCTTTTTTTAATATCAAAAATTGGGTGTTTTTACTCCCTTATATGGATTGCAAGATTCAAAGGGCATTTGTAATTTAATGTTGCATTGGCGTCCCTGGCTAATTGATCATTAAAGACCCAGTATGCCAGTAAACAAAACCTTTGAACAAAGCTTACAATTTAGCAGAGACCTGTTTTTTGTTGTAAGGGGCATCTGGGTATTAATTCTCTTTCACTTTATAGCCATACTGGCTTTTCTTTTTCTACCACAGGGCACTGATATCTTTTTGCTTTTGTTGGAGAATAGTTTTCAAGTGGGTAATCCTTTAACGCTATTCTTTATAATCATCAGCGTTTTCTTTTGGTCTATCTCCTCAGAATTTTGCTGCAGGATGCATTTATACATGACGGATAATTCTGGTCATTCGCTTTCCGTAGCATCAGTAAAATCTAGAAAGGCATTACAAGTGGGTTTGGCAAAATCCTGTGTCTATATCCCGGTTTTGATATTGGCAATTGGATTTATCAAAGCCTATTTTCAAAATCAATCTGATAGCCATTTTCCCTTGGTTGTTTTGATAGTAGTACTCTTGCTCTTAAGCGGATTAATTTGGTTACTCTATCAATTATACCAGGCCAAAAGAAAATATAGCATTTTTAGAAATTGGATGCGGTTATCAGCAAAGGAAGCTTATTGGACGGGTAAACTCTATGGCATATTTAATCAATATAGGATCTGTCTCTTATACACATCTCCGAGCCCACGAGACCGGAGCCTATCTC
>CAMFKK010000171.1 GCA_945957225.1 uncultured Sphingobacteriia bacterium
GGACCAGGTGGACCCATCCCCACCAAGTTAGAGTTAAATAAAAATCCCTTGGTAACAGTTGTTGGTAAACCAAAAGAAAATGGAAAGCTTCAGAAAGTACACGATAATAATTTTAAAATGGACGTGTTATTCTACTCTAATGAAGTGAGTTTTACCCAAGAACTAACTGTAAAAGCTGGGGTTAAAACCAATATCACTGGTGTTGTGAAGTATATGGTTTGTGATGACAATGAATGTTTGCCTCCTTCTAAAAAAGCATTCGATATTAAGTTGCAATAAAAATAGCGCATGAAAAAATCAGTAATAGCACTGTTTGTTTTTTCAGCCCTGCTGATCTCATTTACTTCAATTGCACAGGACAAACCACCTGTGCAATTTGATTTTAAGGCAGAGCGAATCAATGATAGTCTGGCCAAATTGGTCATCCATGCCAAAATGGACAAAGGGGTACAATTATTTTCTGTAAAACAGCGCGGAGGGGATGATCCCTTTGTATCTAGTTTGCATCTTGATAGTAGTGCTGCTTATTTATTGCGTGTCTCTGATACGAGTACAGAAAAAGGTCTATTGCAATTGGTGAAAGAAGCGCCAGGAGCGGCTGCTAGCTATAGATTATTTGCTGACTCGGTTAGTTTTGAATGGCGTTTACATACCAAGAATGCAGATAGTTTGGTCTTTAAAGGATCCTTTGCTTGGCTAGCTAAAAAAGAGGCGGAATTCCCCAGTGGGGAAGCCAATTTTACACTGAAAATTCCTGCATCAAGTAGTGTATCGGCCTTGCCCAAATCTGCTTCTGCTGAAGAATCACTCTGGAGTATTTTCTTGATCTGTTTGGGCACAGGATTACTAGCCGTGATTACACCCTGTGTGTTTCCATTAATTCCTGTAACGGTGAGTTTCTTTTTAAAGAGAAGCAAGTCTAGGACAGAAGGTATTAGAAACGCCGTTTGGTACTCTATTTCTATTATTGCTATCTATACCATTCCAACTTTATTACTCACCCTGGCTTTTGGAGGAAAGATTCTCTATACCATTTCTACCAGTGCTGTTTCCAATATTGTATTCTTTGCCATCTTCCTGGTCTTTGCCATTTCTTTCTTTGGGGCATTTGAACTAAGCCTTCCCAATAGCTGGGCCAATAAGGCCGATGAAAAAGCAGGCAAGGGTGGATTGATGGGGATCTTTTTTATGGCATTGACCTTAGTGATTGTGTCTTTTTCATGCACTGGTCCCCTAGTTGGAACATTGTTAGGACAAACCAGTACCAATGGGGTTGGGTCTGCACCCATTATTGGCATGTTTGGGTTTGGGGTTGGTTTGGCATTGCCTTTTTCTTTGTTTGCCTTTTTCCCATCCATGCTTCAATCTTTACCAAAAAGTGGGGGATGGTTGAATTCCGTAAAAGTGACTTTTGGTTTTATAGAATTAGCCTTGGCTATGAAATTTCTGTCTAATGTAGACCTGGCTTATCATTGGCATTTATTGGATAGAGACGTATTTTTAGTAATCTGGATTGTGATCTTCAGTTTAATGGGCATGTATTTATTGGGTAAATTAAAATTTTCACACGATTCAGACCTGTCCTTTATCAGCGTACCGCGATTGTTTTTTGCCATTTTTAGTTTCTGTTTTGCACTTTATATGGTGCCCGGTTTATGGGGTGCACCTTTGAAATTATTGAGTGGCTTTATTCCCCCAGCCAGTACCCAAGAATTCAATTTGGAAGACTTGGAATACAAGTTGGATAATGCACAACTAATGTCTGGTGCGGATACTTCAAAAAATGCAACATATAATACCAGTGCTGCACAGCCTCCCAAGAAATATACCGACATTTTAGAAGTGCCTTATGGTCTAACAGCCTATTTTGATTTGGATGAGGGAATGGCTGCTGCCAAAACCCTGAATAAACCCGTAATGCTAGACTTTACAGGCCATTCCTGCGCCAATTGCCGGAAAATGGAGCAAGAGGTTTGGAAAAATCCGGAAGTGCTCAAATTGATTCGTGAAGAGTTTGTATTGGTCAGTTTATATGTGGATGAGTCTAAGGAATTGCCATTAGAGGAACAGCATACCGCACCTAATGGAGACCGCATAGAAACGGTGGGTAATAAGAACTTGGAATATGAGACTACCAAGTTTGGTTTTAATGCACAACCCCTCTATAAATTTCTAGACTTGAAGGGAAATCCTTTGAGTGATGTGAATTATGGATATGACCCTGACGTTGACAAGTTTATAGCACACCTTAAAGGAGTGATTGCAAAATTTAAAAGTGAAAAGTGACCCACCCCGCCGCCCAGCGGGCACCCCTCCCACAAGTGGTAGGGGAATTTAGAAGAAGTGAAGAGATAAGAGTGAAGAGAGGAAGAAGAAGTGAAGAGATATGAGTGAAGAATGTTGAGAAGCAACTAATTGGAGATAAAAAAAAGTCAAAACAACCTGTTTTGACTTTTTTTATGGCTTTGGTTACTTACTTACATTTCTTAGAGCGCAATTTGCTTTTCTGCCATCAATTTTCTAAGATTGATTAAACCATAGCGCATGCGGCCCAGGGCCGTATTAATGCTACAATTGGTAATCTGTGCAATCTCTTTAAAACTAAGGTTGGCATAATGGCGTAGCACAATGATTTCGCGCTGTTCTTCAGGCAAAAGGTCCAGCATATGACGCACGCGCTCATGGCTTTGACTTTGCATGATTTTGTGGTCAGGGCCTTCTTCTGAAATAGTGATCACATCAAAGATGTCTTTGTTATCACTGGTCTTGATAGCTGGGGTACGCTTTACTTTGCGGAAATAATCCACACAAAGATTGTGCGCAATCCTTAGTGCCCATGGAAGGAACTTGCCTTCTTCTGTATAGCGCTTGTTTTTGAGCGTATCAATGATTTTGATGAACACATCTTGGAACAGGTCTTCTGCCAGATAATTGTCTTTTACAAAGAAGAGGATGGAGGAGAAGATCTTATCCTTATAGCGATAGATCAATACCTCAAAGGCTTCCGTGTCACCGTCTTGGAAGGAACGTATTAGTTCAGTGTCTGAAACATGTTCCAATGTTTTCATAGCATTAGGTTTTGTCAGGATTCGGAAAACTCAGGATATTGGATAAAGAATCTTGCCAGATTTCTTAGGTCTGGTTTTAATTCTGATGTTAAATTATCATTTTTAATATGCACAAGAACAGTTGTGAAAAAGAATGTATTCGAATCTTAGGTTATTCACATTTTTAAACTGCTTTTTATTGATTATTAGAGATTTAACGCCCATCTATTCAACTTAAGCATGATTATTCTGTTTAAATTGCCAACGAATGACAAGTAAGACTAAAATGGCCCCATTGGCCCAAGCACCTATCATAGACAGTTCCATTCAGGTTCACGGAGCCCGTGTGCATAATCTGAAAAATGTAACGGTTAGTTTTCCGCGCAACAAACTAATTGTGGTTACTGGGGTATCTGGTAGTGGTAAGTCTTCACTTACTATTGATACCCTGTTTGCAGAAGGGCAGCGTAGATACGCTGAAAGCTTGAGCGCCTATGCACGTCAGTTTATGGCTAGAATGATTAAGCCCGATGTAGATTATATAAAAGGTTTGTGTCCTGCTATTGCCATTGAACAGAAAGTGATTACCCGTACACCCAGAAGCACGGTGGGTAGTATGACGGAGATCTATGATTATATGCGTTTACTCTATGCTAGGGCTGGTAAGACCCTATCGCCCATCAGCGGTAGAGAAGTGCAGAAAGATGAAGTAGCAGATGTGGTTGCCCATATTAAAGGTTTGAAAGAAGGTGCCAAGATGGTGATTCTTGTGCCTTTTAAACAACATGCTAACCGCGAAACCAGAGAAGAATTGCAGATTTTAATGCAGAAGGGTTTTGCCAGAATGTATTTGAGAGCCGATGCTGCTAAAGAAGGGGCAGCCGTTTTGAGAATTGAAGAACTCTTAGAAAAGCCGGATAAAGAATTAGACAAGCTGGCAGGAAAGGGGAAAAAGGAAAAAATCTTATTTACCCTGATAGACCGTTTGGTGGTCAAAGAATTTGACGAGGACGATCTGCACCGACTGTCAGATTCAGTTGGAACAGGGTTTTATGAAGGAGAGGGGGAAGTATATATAGAAGTTGACGGAAAAGAACTCTTGCATTTTAGTAATCGCTTTGAATTAGACGGCATTCAATTTGAAGAACCCGTGCCCAATTTGTTTTCCTTTAATAATCCCTATGGTGCCTGTCCCACTTGTGAAGGCTTTAGCCAGGTCTTGGGTATTGATCCTGACTTGGTGATACCTGACAAGCGGTTGAGTCTATATGAGGGTGCTATAGCCCCTTGGAAGGGTGAAAAGCTGGGTTGGTGGAAAGAACAGTTTATCAAAGGGGCAAGCAAAATTGGATTTCCCATTCACAAACCCATTTTGGATTTGGACAAAGACCAGTATCGCCAATTATGGGAAGGAGCCGGAACCGTGTTGGGGATCAATGAATTTTTCAAAGAAGTTGAAGCCAATCTTTATAAAGTACAATACCGTGTTCTTTTAAGTAGGTACCGCGGTAGAACCAATTGTCCGGATTGTCATGGATATAGATTAAGACCTGAAGCACTTTATGTAAAAGTAGGGGGCAAACATATTGGAGAACTTTGTGAATGGCAGGTGAAGGATTTGAAAGTTTGGTTTGACAATTTGCAACTCTCTGACAGTGATAGGCAATTGACCAAACGCATTCTTTTAGAAATTCATCAACGCATACAAACTTTGTTAGACGTGGGTTTGGGTTATCTAACCCTAAACCGTTTGGCCAATTCTCTAAGCGGTGGTGAAAGCCAAAGAATTCAATTAACCAGGAGTTTGGGGTCTAACCTAACCAATTCTTTATACATCTTGGATGAGCCCTCTATTGGTTTGCATTCAAGAGATACGTTGAGACTGATTGCTGTATTAAAATCGCTTCGCGATCTTGGAAATACCGTAGTGGTAGTAGAACACGATGAGATGATGATGCGAGAAGCAGATCATATAATTGATATGGGGCCTTTGGCATCGCATTTGGGGGGAGAAGTAGTGGCGGTGGGTAATTATGATGAATTAATTGCCAACACAAAGAGTATGACGGGTAAATATTTGAAAGGTGAGTTGACCATAGATGTGCCTAAAAACCTGCGCAAATGGAATAGAAGTATTACCGTAGAAAATGCCAGACAGAATAATTTAAAAGATATAACGGTTGAGTTTCCATTGAACCTACTCTGTGTGGTTACTGGTGTAAGTGGAAGTGGTAAAACAACCTTGGTAAAGCATATACTCTACCCTGCATTGAATAAAATCAAGGGTGATTTTTCTGAAAAAGTGGGGCTTCACAAAGCGGTTAGCGGAGACATAGATTATATCTCTCAAATTGAAATGATTGACCAAAATCCCATTGGTAAATCAAGTAGGAGCAATCCCATTACCTATATTAAAGCTTATGATGGCATTAGGGATTTATACGCCAAACAACCATTGGCTAAAATGCGCGGATTCCAACCCAAACATTTTTCTTTTAACGTAGACGCTGGTAGGTGTGATACTTGTAAGGGGGAGGGAGAACAAGTAGTAGAAATGCAGTTCTTGGCCGATGTGCACTTGACCTGTGAATCCTGTGGTGGCAAGCGTTTCAAAGAAGAAGTATTGGAAGTTCAATACAATGGCAAGAGCATTTTTGATTTATTAGAAATGAGTGTGGATGAAGCCATTGAATTTTTTGCAGACGAGAAGCAAATCAAAAATGCCATACAGCCCTTGTCTGATGTTGGGCTTGGTTATGTAAAGCTTGGGCAGAGTAGTGATACCT
>CAMFKK010000172.1 GCA_945957225.1 uncultured Sphingobacteriia bacterium
TCTTTCTGCTGTTCAATTACAAGTAAATTATCACGAGCTTTTAAATGCAAAAGACAATCAAGATAGCATTGCCAATTTTTTAGTGATTAATAAAATAATGACTGATCAAAATATTGGGTCCAGTAGTTTGTCTGAAGAACAAATTAAAGACATTGCAAAACAACCCTTTGTTGAATCTGTTGGCAATATTGTACCTAGTAGATTTAAAGCTGCCATAGAAAGCAAAAGTGACCGATTTCCCTTTTACACTGATATTGCTTTTGAAAGTGTACCATCTGAATTTTTAGACGTAACACCAAAGGATTGGTCTTGGAATGAACAGTCTAATTACTTACCCATCATTGTACCCAACCAGTTTTTAGATATTTATAATTTTCAGTTTTCTATATCACAAAACCTACCACAACTCACCCCTGCAGTTGTTAAAATGTTGGTTTTTAAAGTGTCTATTCAAACTCCAAATGGACCCTTGAGTATGAACGGAAGAGTAGTGGGTTTGAGTAATAGAATTTCTTCTATGTTGGTGCCCCAATCATTTATGGACTGGGCCAATAAACGTTTTTCGAATGCACATGTATCTAATGCCTCCTCTAGAATAGTGATTAGAACAAAAGACCCCGGGAATCCTTTGTTAGTAAACTATTTAAAAGAAAAGGGATTAACAACCGATGCTGATAAAACAAGATTTAGCCGTTACCGCCAAGTTGTTGATTTTGTAGTAAATATTTCTGGAATAACGGGCATTTTATTATTGGCTTTTGCCTTGCTGATCTTTACCCTTTTTATTCAACTAACCATTGCTTCTTGTAAAGACGAAATTGCTTTGTTGGTTTTATTAGGCAGCTCGCCAAAGCAATTAAAACAGTTCTTGATGAGGCGTTTTTACCCTCCCAATATTTGGATGGCTTTGATAGGCTTAATCCTTATTAGTTCTACGCAATATTGGCTTTGTCAATTCTTGGCTACCAAACAAATATTTCTTTCTCCCTTTATCTCCGGCTATACCATTTTAGCAGCTATCGGGATTTTATTGATCATAGCTTTTGTGAATGGACAAAGTATTAGCAAATGGTTGAGGCAAAAAAAATAATATTTATCCTTTCAAAATTCCTTCTACAAAATCTACAGAAAGAGGCTTGGTAATATAGTCGATAACCATATCATAACTTCTAGCCCTATTTCTATCATCATTATCAATACTTGAAGAAAGCATGATGACTTTTGATTTGGTATCAAATTTGGTATAAAGGTTTAAGAAATCCCAACCATTTTTTTCTGGAAAATTAATGTCTAAGAAAATTAAATAATCTCCTTCATGATCACTAGTACGTAAGTAATTAATAGCATCATCAGGATTGGTAAAAATCTCAATAGGCATGTCTTTGATGACCATTTGAATAATTTTCTTATTCAACATATTGGTTAGTGCATCATCATCCACTAAGAGCACTTTTTTAAACTTAGCCAATACACCTGTACTTTCAAAAAAACTATCGTTCTGATTAAATGAAAGCTTATGATTTATCTTGAAAATACTGCTATTAATAATTTGTATAGACTGTTTTGCTTCTGCTAATAAAACCTGTCTTTCATTTTCGTCAATAAACTTATTGTCCACTAACTGAATAATGGATTGAATCTTAGCATATTCATGTCTTAATTCATGAGAAGTGATAAAGGACAATTCTCTTAGTGTATTGATATTGCGTTGTTTGTGCAATTCATATTTACGCTTTTCAGACATGTCCTGCGCCATTGCTAGCAACTGTTTTTCTCCATTTTCTTCTTGTTTGAAAATAGAAATCCTCACCAAAAAATAGCTGTAAAGATCTGATCCTGTTTTTACTCTTAACTCTATACTAGCTACTTCGTGCTCCTGTAATTGGCTCACTTTGGTTTCCATATCATCTATAAGCGAAAGATCATCAGCATGAATCAATGCCTTAATCTGTTCAATACTAATGCTTTGGGTTGAGTTTTCGGGCAATCCAACCAATTTGTTCATGGCAGGATTGCGCATCTGAATATTTTCAGAAGCTAGGTCATATACAAAAACCAAGTCCATCAGGTGCTTGAAAACCGATTCTAATAGCAGTGCCTTTTCTTTCAGGCTGTTCTTTTCTAAATTGCTTGCGTTCATTAATTGTGCTTTATGGGGGGACTTGCATTGACAGGCCTAAAATTAAGCTTTGAATTGGTAGTTTTTCCAGTTAAAACACCGTATTTTCTTAGGTGTTTTTCCCAGCAAAAAAACAATTCCACTCCAACATCTAATCAAAAAGGCTTGTAAACATAGGTGTTTACCCCATTTTTACTACCGTGAAAACACCGAACTTTGGAAAATAGCCATTTTTTAAGTTGTTGATTATCAGCAATATATTTATTTTTCTACAATTTGTAGTTTAAATACGACACTATTTTTTCAAACATGGCGTTATCTTAGTGGTATCATTTAAAAAAGAAGTTATGAAAAAACTATCCTTAATTGGCAAAGTTGCTGTAACCATGTCGCTGGTAGTGTGCTTGATGGCTTGCCAGAAACAACAAGAAGCTACTGTTGAAGCTACTGATGAAAATATAATTCAGAATGCAGCAGGCACAGGCAAACCAAGTGGTGAAATTAATCGTGATGATGCTGCAGAATTGTCAGAAACATTTAAAAAGACTGGCTGTGGAGGAACTGAATATGTAGCTTTCAAAATCAAGGACCTACAGATTTATTTAAACAATCTTCAAGCCAAATACAAATCTGACGTTGTTTATGTAAATTTTGGGGTTTATACTAAAAAGACAGCTCCAACCAAAGATTTGGTGGGAAGGACTACTATCTTCTTTAGTGGAAATAACAAAAAGAAATCTTTGGGCGGTATTGTTAAAACCAATGATCTTGCTGAACTTGATTTTTCTGACTACCTGAACCACGGTCAAGTTTATCCATAAACGCGTTCTTGATGTCGATAGACTTCTACTTCGAGATGTTAAGTCTCGTAATTGCAATATTTTGTTATAATGCACTGAATCAAACAAAAATGGTATATTTTATACCATTTTTGTTGCTTACAGTCATCGTTGAATTTATTGGTTATTTAGCAATTTTATATGCTACACAGAATAAGAACTATTGGTTGTACAATGTTTTTAATACCATAGAATTCATGTTCTATGCTTTTATGTTTGCGCAACATTTTCAGTTGCCCATATTAAAAAAATTAGCTTATTCTTTCTTACCTATTCTGATTGTTTTTTCTGCCAATAATTATATTAATCTACAAGGAACTGATCGTTTTCACACTTATACTTTATTGTTTGGTAGCTTTTTCATGGTCTTCTTTTGTTGCTGCTATTTTTATGAGTGGGTACTCCCAGAGCAAATTACCCAAAACCTAGTGAGACAACCATTTTTTTGGATTTGCGTTGGTTTATTACTGTTCTATTTGGGCTCAGTAATTATCAACGCATTATATGAATACTTAAGAAGCAGCGATATGATCCAAGAAGGAAAAAGGATTTATGTGTTCATCAATCGCAGTTTGAATATCATTTTATATACTTCGTTTAGCATTTCATTTCTTATATGCCGAAAGAACAGGAAGGAATCCTTGTCACAATTGTAGTTGCATCGGTATTTTTTGTACTGATTGGTATTTTCTTTTTGATTCTGATTTTTTTCTTCCTACGCAGACAAAGGAAGTATAAAATGGAAAAAGAAGAAATGCGTAATCGATTTGAACAAACCCTACTGAAAACTCAGTTGGAGATTCAAGAACATACTTTCAATTATATTAGCCAAGAAATTCATGATAATATTGGCCAGATTCTTAGTCTAGTCAGAATCAATTTAAATGTATTGGCAGAGAATTTACCCGATGTACATTTTGAGAAAACTGATGATTTGTTGGGTAAAGTGATCCGTGATTTAAGAACCCTAAGCCATAATTTAAATAGCAACCGATTACAAGAAATTGGGATTGTTGAAGGTTTAAAATCTTTATTACAGCAGTTAGAAAAAACGGGCAAATACAGTACTGAGTTTCATGCGCCCAACAGCTCATTATCCTTTGTAAACAATGACAATAGTCTAATCTTGTATAGAATGGTACAAGAAGTATTGAATAATATTATCAAACATGCTCATGCCAGTAAAATAGTCATTGACATTGAACCCAAAGGCCCACAAAGTCATTTATTAAAAATTTCTGATAATGGAAGGGGCTTTGATACCAGTAAGCTCCAGGAAAACAAAACAGGCATTGGTTTACAGAATATTTTTACCAGGGCAAAAATGATTAATTCCTCCGTGAGTATTAAGAGTAGTGAGCAAGAAGGAACAACTATTGTATTCGAAATAAATAATCAACCCATACTCAAATGACCACAGTTGCTCTAGTTGACGATCATGAATTATTGCGTTCCGGTCTTGCCGCCATAGTAAATACTTTTGAAGGCTATAAAGTTATTATGGAAGCGGATAATGGAAAAGTCTTTATCAATAATATGAAGGGAAAACCCGCTCCAGACATTATTTTATTAGATATTACTATGCCTGTTATGGATGGTTATGAAACCGCAGGATGGATAAAGAATAATTTACCCGATACTAAGGTTTTGGTTTTGAGTATGCTTGAAAATGATGGGGCAATTATTAGGATGCTGAAAAATGGCGCCAGGGGTTATATTTTAAAAGACAGCAATCCAAAAATTTTCAGGTCTGCCTTAAATAATATTCGTGATACCGGTTATTTTATTAATGACCTTGTTAGCAACAAACTGATGCACTATATCAATCAGGATGAAACTTCAGAAATGCAAGTATTGCCATTGCAACATTTGAGTGATAATGAACTCTGCTTTTTAAAATTGATTTGTACAGATAAAACTTACAAAGAAATTGCTGAAGACATGAGTCTTAGTCCAAGGACCATTGATACCTATAGAGATAACCTGTTTAAGAAACTCCAAATCAAGACCAGAACTGGCTTGGCTATTTTTGCTATTAGAAATGGCTTGATTGATATGTAATTAGCAATTCAATCCTTTTGGGGAAATATAGACGCAATAAATTCAAAAGATATCGGTTTTGTAACATAGTCCAAAACCAAGGGATGTGATTTTGCCTTTCTTTGATCTTCCGTGGCAATACTAGAAGATAGCATGATAATTTTACTGGGCTTTTCAAAATGCTGATAAGCCTCTAAAAAATCCCATCCATTTTTTCCAGGAAAATTTATATCTAAGAGGATTAAGGATCCACCGTCTTTGTCCCACTCTTTTAAAAAGTCCAACGCCTCATCAATATCTAAAAATACATCAACCGGCATTCTTGGATTGATTGACTGTATTACTTTACGATTGAGCATATTGGTTAATGCATCATCATCCACCAATACAATACGGTTGAACGATGTTAACATCGTATGAGCAAACTTTTCAGTCATCATTGGTTGGGTTACAAATCAATTATAATTGACCCGTCACTATTCGTTTTGGGTTGTGAATCTAGTTAAGAAATCCCCTCCTGGAAAGGAAGGGATTTCATTTTTGATGGGGAGCACCCCTAATTGCTACACCATCAATTTACTGGTTTTAGACTTTATCAGTTAGTTGGTTAGCTTCCCAAAACCGATTTGTTATAAAAGCCTTCTATCCAGCAAATTTGTTTGCGCTGTGCACTTAGTTTTTTTTCTAATAATTCTTGTTGTTGATCTTGGAACGAAATAATTCCTACTGCAAAAGGCGCTTGAAAAAATCTGATAGCTGTTGTTGACATACTGTTAGGGGTTATGTTCTCTTTTTGCTTTACTAGCTACTCTATTAAAGCATTACTG
>CAMFKK010000173.1 GCA_945957225.1 uncultured Sphingobacteriia bacterium
GGTTGATATGCAGGAAGTGAAATAGTGAAGAGTGAAGGAAAAAAATATAGGATAAAAAAAGAGGATGCTTTTTGGGCATCCTCTTTTTATTTCAATCAATTAGATCTAACATCTTATTGTTCGCCGGGGTGTTTTGCCAATCCAAGTTTGGCCTCCAAACTCAAAGTAGCATGGGGTACGGCTCTTAAACGGGCTTTGTCTATCAATTTTCCAGTTACACGGCAAATACCGTATGTCTTATTTTCAATACGCATGAGGGCTTTTTCCAGATGGTCAATATAAGTAATCTGGCGGCTGGCCATTTGGCTCAACTGCTCTCTTTCCATACTCATACTTCCGTCTTCCATGGTCATGTAACGGGCATCGTCATTGTCTCCGCCCATTTCATCCTTACGGGTAATTAAGCCTTGCAAATAAGCCAGTTCCTTTTTAGCTGCTTCTAATTTCTTAGAAATCAGTTCTTTGAAATCATTCAGGTCCGCATCACTGTATTTAACAATGGATTGGTTGGCTGTAGAAGAAAGTTCTTCTCTTTTTTCCAAAGGCGTATACATGGGCCTATAGGGCACACTTGATTTGGTATTGGTCTTGGGCAATTTTAAGTCCTTAATGGGCTCTGGTGCTTTTCTAACGGGTTTTACCGGAGGAGCTGGTGGAGCTGGCGTTTTGGCCACAGGAGCTTTTGCCTTCTGAACGGGTGCTGCAGGAGCAGGTGCTGGTGCAGGTATTGGTTTAGCAGCAGGTTTAGCTGCTGGTTTTGCTACGGGAGTTGCTGATTTTGCCACAGGTTTTTGAACAGTTTTAGATGAGACAGCAGGAGCCTTTTGTGGCGCAGCCTTAGCTTGCGGAACAGCTGCTGGTTTTGCAGCCGGTTTAGCAGCTACAACGGGTTTCTTTACAGGTGCAGCTGGTTTAGGAGCTGGCTTGGGTGCTGGTTTAGCAGCGGGTTTTGCTACAGGTTTAGGAGCCACTTTTGCTGGTGCTGCCTTCTTTGCCGGAGCAGGCGCTGCTTTTTTTGCTGGAGCGGGCGCTGCTTTTTTTGCAGGTGCAGGAGCCGCTTTCTTGGCGGGTGCTGCTTTTTTTGCTGGAGCAGGCGCTGCTTTTTTAGCAGGCGCAGGAGCCGCTTTCTTGGCGGGTGCTGCTTTTTTTGGGGCTGGCTTTTTTGAAGGCATAGCGTTATCCTTTTTTTGTAACTGCTAATTTTAACAGGGTCTCATTGATCTCAATTTCAACGCCATCAGGCAATGTTGAAACCCATTCAATGTTGTCTGCCAAAATTTCGCGGCAAATATAATCGTTAAATTTAATAATAGACTGCTTAAACCCATCAGATTCAAGCAATTTTACGAATATACGGTCTGTTAATTCAAAACCGTTCTCTTTTCTAATATTTTGTATCCGATTCACCAATTCCCTGGCATCTCCCTCTTGTTTTAGGTCTTCAGAGAGCACAATATCCAAGGCAACGGTTAAAGCGCCCTTGCTAGCTACACTCCAACCAGGTATGTCTTCAGCCGCAATTTCTACTTCTGCCAGTTCAATTTGATAGTTCTCACCGTCTACTTGAATGGCTATTTGGCCATTTTTCTCTAGTTGTGCAATCTCTTGTTGGCTAAATGCACCAATCAAAGCAGCAGCCTGCTTCATTTTAGCACCCATTTTGGCTCCTAAGAGTTTGAAATTGGCCTTGATTTTCTTTTTGATAATCCCTTCGGTCTCGGTCAGGTACACCAATTCCTTCACATTTACCTCGGCCAAGATCAGGTCTTGCACCAGTTCTAACTGGGCCTTCATTTCTGGATTCAAAACCGGAATCAAGATTTTTTGCAAGGGTTGACGCACTTTAATATTCACTTTCTTGCGTAAAGACAATACTAAAGAACAAGTGTCTTGGGCCAACTGCATCCTTTCTTCCAAACCTGCGTCAATGGCAGCCGGATTGGTTACTGGAAAATCAGCATGGTGTATAGAAGCCGCTTCAAATCTATTGGTTACCTGGTTCAAATTCTGGAACAGGGCATCACTAAAGAATGGTGAAATGGGCGCCATTAAACGAATAATGGTTTCCAAACATTCATAGAGGGTTTGGTAGGCAGAGATTTTGTCTAACTCATAATCGCCCTTCCAAAAACGCCTTCTACACAAACGCACATACCAGTTACTCAAATGCTCATCCACAAAACTTTCAATGGCCCTACCTGCAATAGTGGGTTCATAATCGTCCATGGATTCAGTGACTTTCTTGATCAGGGTATTGAGTGAACTCAAGATCCACCTATCAATCTCGGGTCTATCGGCCAAGGGCACCGGCGCTTCCTGAAAAGCAAACCCGTCTACATTGGCATAAAGGATAAAGAACTGATAGGTATTGTACAGGGTTCCAAAGAATTTGCGTTGCACTTCCTGAATCCCCGCCAAGTCAAATTTTAAATTATCCCAAGGCGATGCATTGGTGATCAAATACCATCTAGTAGCATCAGCACCATATTTTTCAATGGTTTCAAAAGGATTTACCACATTGCCTAAGCGCTTACTCATTTTGTTGCCGTTCTTATCCAGCACCAATCCATTACTCACCACGGTTTTGTAAGCTACATTGTCAAAAAGCATTACCCCAAGTGCGTGTAGGGTATAAAACCATCCACGGGTTTGGTCAACGCCTTCCGCAATAAAGTCTGCAGGGAATGCTTCTCCTTTGTCTACCAAGTCTTTGTTCTCAAAAGGATAATGCCACTGGGCATAAGGCATAGCGCCACTATCAAACCAAACGTCTACCAGGTCTGATACGCGTTTCATGGGTTTGCCCGATGGACTCACCAAAATAATATCGTCAACAAAGGGTTTGTGTAAATCCAAGATCCCCTCGTGTAAATAGTGTTTGTTGACGTCACCACCCAAGACCTCACTGGCTTTGCGAATGCCTGTATTCAATTCTTCAATGGAACCAATACAAACTTCCTCATCGCCCTCTTCTGTTCTCCAAACTGGAAGCGGCGTTCCCCAATAACGGCTACGGCTCAAGTTCCAGTCAACCATGTTTTCCAACCAGTTGCCAAATCGGCCTTCGCCAGTAGATTTGGGTTTCCAGTTAATGGTTTTATTGAGTTCCACCATACGATCTTTCACGGCCGTGGTTTTGATAAACCAAGCGTCCAATGGATAGTATAAAATGGGTTTATCCGTTCTCCAACAATGCGGATAACTGTGTTCGTATTTTTCAACTTTAAAAGCGCGGTTCTCTTTTTTGAGTTTGACACAGATGTCTACGTTTACGTCTACATAATCAGTCTCATCTTTATAATTTTTGACATACCTGTTACTAAACTCTCCCAGTCCGTCAACAAATTTTCCTTGTTTGTCAACCATGGTCAGAATCCCAATATTGGCTTTCTTACCCACTTTATAGTCATCCGCACCAAAAGCTGGAGCCGTATGCACAATACCAGTACCATCTTCTGTGGTTACAAAATCTCCCACAATTACTTTAAAGGGTTCTGCGCCTGGCGCGATGCTCTCAATGACAGCAGGGCTATTGGCTTCATAAGGCATCAGCTGTTCATAGCGCGCGTTCTCAACTTGAGCACCTTTGAATTTTGTCAAAATGGTCCACGGCAATAATTTGGTTTCTGCTGTATGATTGTCAAAATCACCGTTTTCTCCCTCTGGCTTGAAATACTTGCCCAGCAAGGCTTCTGCCAATACCAGGTTAACTGGTAAAGCAGTATAAGGATTAAAGGTCTTCACCAATACATAGTCAATATTGGGTCCAACGGTTAAGCCAAGATTAGAAGGCAGGGTCCAAGGAGTAGTGGTCCAAGCCATAAAGAATACTTGGTCCGTTCCTGCTGCATCAAATAAGAATTTGGTCTTCTCATCATTGATGGCTTTGAACATGACCACGGCCGATGTATCCTTGACGTCTTTGTAAGTTCCCGGTTGGTTTAATTCATGAGAACTCAAACCCGTACCAGCGGCTGGTGAATAGGGTTGAATACTCACGCTTTCATACAACAATCCTTTTTTATAAAGCTCACTCAAGATCCACCAAAGGGTTTCAATATAATCGTTTTCAAAAGTGATATAGGGATCATTCAGGTCTACCCAATAACCCATTTTGGTTGTGAGTTCGTCCCATTTGTCTTTGTAACGCAAAACGGCTTCGCGGCATTTTTGGTTGTATTCCGCAACGCTGATTTTCTTGCCAATATCTTCCTTGGTAATGCCCAATTCTTTTTCAACACCCAATTCTACTGGTAGTCCATGGGTATCCCATCCGCCTTTGCGTTTTACCTGAAAACCCTGCATGGTTTTATAACGGCAAACCATGTCTTTGAGGGTTCTGGAAATCACGTGGTGAATCCCGGGCATGCCATTGGCACTGGGTGGTCCTTCGTAAAAAACAAAGGGCTTTTTGCCTTCTCTTAAAGAAATGCTCTTTTCAAAAGCCTGTGATTCCTTCCATTTAGACAGGATCTCCTGCTCTATCTTGGGCAGGTTTAAACCAGTGAATTCGGGATACTTCATACTGCTAAGACGCTTTACCAATCTGTTTTTAAGGCGGCAAAGGTACGAATATGAGAACAGAAAACCCCAGTTTTTGGCTGGGGTTTTCCTAGTATGTTAAAATGGGGGATGACTAGAAACTATTGCTACCATTTGGTTGGTAAGTATATTGGAACTTATACAACAACTGAGATGGTGTAGGACCTGTAAATGGTGCATAATCTACCGCCAATAATTGCATTTTGGCATAATGGGCACCATCGGCAGTGCGGAAAAAGAACACTTTACCCGCTTTTGGAACAAGGGAACGGCTCACGGAATTGTAATCATACCAGCTGCCGTCTTTAATGGCCAATTTGGTACTGGTGGTGTCATAAGCGTAACCTGAAGTAGGTGCTGTATTCAAGTTAGCAAAAATGCCGTCTTGCAGAATCACACCCGCTTTACCCGGACCACTAGCATTGCTGTTGACCAAGAAAGTGGTGAGTCTTAAACCAAAATCCCATTTAGCCGTGGTAGAATCTGTATTGGCTACCAAGGCACTGTCTTTGAAACCAAAAAACGCAAATGGTTTGGTAGCACTAAAATTCACGGTAAGTGTTTGGGTACGGCTAAAAGCTGGTACAGCAACAGGTGTAGCTTCGTCTTTTTGACAAGCAGTAAATACAATGGCAATAGCTACAATGAGGATTAAATTGAAACGGTTTTTCATGTTATGGGAGTTTATGTTTTGTAGGTTGATTAATATTCAAATTGAGGTTGATAAAATAAGTTCTGCCTGGGATATTGCTCAGCTGAACAGGATTGGTATAGTCTAACAAATTCTCTGCACCAATTTGTACGCGAAGGTGGTTGCCAATGGTTTTGCTTGCAGCCAAATTGAGCATCCAGTAACCTGGTGTTAATTCTGATTCATTGTCAATAATATTGTTACCATTCTGATCCATGAATCCAAAAGCACCACGGTAAACGGCTCTGAAATAAGCATCAAATCCGGCTGTTGGCTCTTCGTATAAAATCTTGGCATTCAAACTATGTTTAGACCTATTGGCTAAGCCTACATAATCCTGACGGCTAAGCAAACTAGATTGAAGGGTAATAGGGTCACGTTTGTACAACAAACCATTGTCTATATTTTCCAGAACCTGTTTGTCTTTGGCTAGTAAAAATTGGTATCCACCAGACAAACGAATCTGTTTGGTTAATTGATAAGACAGATCCATTTCTGCACCTTGTGTAAATACATTGCCCACATTACGATAAGAGTAAATAGGGAGGCTATTGGTTCTGGTAAATGGTAGGGCGTAGAC
>CAMFKK010000174.1 GCA_945957225.1 uncultured Sphingobacteriia bacterium
GGGTGGAAGACTATTTTCTAAGGGCATCACCAATTGGTATACCGGAGTCAAAACTCCTTTTACGGATTTGTAAATGGTATCACAGAATGGCCTCAATAAATAAGAGAGGTCTGGTCTTTCAGTAAGCGCAATACCTGCAGCTTCTTCACTAAACAGAAACTTGGCTTCATTCACTCGGTTATAAGGAAAATAGGTTTTGATTAATTGTCCATGCTCATAAACACTTAACTCATATCCTACGCTGTCTTTATACAAAGGGCTGGTATTAATTTTTGTTTGAACATACTGGTCAGCATAAAAAGGATAAGCACCAATCAGGTCATACTTAGTAGGCTTTGCTTTTTTAATAGTAAAGCTTGTATCATGTAAACTGATTACATATTTTTTGAAATATTTGAGGTTATGTTCATTGCTCCAATCTAATTGAATCTTCACCCTGTCTTTGGCAGTAAGTGTATAATTACTGTTATTGCCAAAAAAGACAATCTCATTGGTTTTTGAATTGTAGCTAGGATATAAGTTTTTGACCGCTGACTTGTAATTGATTTTTTTTAGAAAAGCGCCAGTCTTGGTATAGATGTACAAGTAACCGGCAGCATTGTCCGTGATTAAAAAATATTTCTCCGTTAGTCTTACATTGGCGTATTCATTAAAATCAATCCCTTCAACTGAAGCCAACGGCAGAAACTGAATGCTGTCTATATAGCTGCTTTGTTTTTGAATTGTGGGGTTCTTAGGGTTCAAATAGATTTTTTCTATTGGTTGCGCTTGAATCAGATTTACCCAAAAAAAAGAACCCAATAAAATTGCTAAACCACTTTTTTTCAAAAAGAAGCAGGATAAAAAACTAGGAAGAATAGGATTGGACAAAAGATTTTGTTAGTTGGTTATTTCTAAACTAACTAAAAATAAGTACATATACTTATTTTGAATGATATTTTACATTAAAGGGGGAAAAGGGGTTTTAAAGGCGTGAAATCTTGTAAAACCTATGATTCAGACTTGATTTGTATCAAATCTACCGCTTCCATGAATTTGATGCATTTCTCTGAAACCCTTCCCAGGTCGTGGTCAGTAATAGCAATTTTAACAAGCGAATACTCAACCAATAGGCTGGGGTGATGATTTTGCTTTTCTGCTATTTTCATGACTTCATGCACAAATGCCATCACTGCTTTGTAATCTTTAAAGTGAAAAGATTTTACTTGTTCGTTGTTTTCTTCTAACCAGTTATTTTGGGACATTTGGTTTCAGTTTAAAATTTAATAATCGGTGCTGAAGTAAATGTTTCTCTTTTCCAATTGACTGATACAGGGGAACCTTCAGCAAGGAAAATGCTATCTGGTTGCTGATGGTTTAATCCAGCAAAAGAGCTTCCATACATATCTCCAAATTCACAATCTACTGATGCATTTAGTAATTGATTGGTCTGCCAACTTGGATGATTAATTCTATAGGACTGTGTTGTTTGTTGGTCAATTTTTGTAAATCCAAAATAGCGTTCAAAAATAAATGCCTCCATACTGCCTTTCTCTATCTTTTGTTTCTCTGTTTGGGCTGTAACATTGATAGAATTCCATCTATGATTCATTTTCCAGGCGTAACCTATTTTTTTAGCATCAGTTATTTCAATACTATGTTTGGTTGGAATGGATTTATAATGCTCTTTATATAGTTTGTTAGCTATGGACGCCACAATTTTAAAGGGAACTGTTTCATTGATAAAAACAACGCCTCTTTGTACTTTACTACCGATGGTTCTTTTTACATAAAATCGGAGGTTTACCTCTTCAAAGGATCCAAAAAAGGGAATGGGACATCCAAATAAACTGGTTTTTAAAAACATAAAACCAACAAGACTTACATAGGCTTTTTCATGGTACAAGTCTAGTTCAATGCCATTGGGTAAGAGCGGTCTTAAAATTTCAGAATCAACTGAATAATTGGCCATGATTAAATTCTCCCAATTGGCCTTTAAAAAAGTATGTACCATGTTCATCAATTCAGCCTTTAAAACAATTCCTCAGTCATGTCAATTATCATAACAAAGCCTTGGCTCATTTGTTTTAAATTTTGGTCAATACCCTATAATTAGCGAAACTTGTTATTGAATGATGCAAATTCACTTGTATGAAACTGCTATGTAGCCTATTGATCTGTTTTCTTTTTGTATATGCGCAAGCGCTTCAACCAAACTTAATCAAACCAACTATGGACCCTATTAAAATAAGGATAACAGTTGCAGGTAAAATCTTTACTGCTTCATTAGCCAATAATCAAACTGCGCAGGCATTTAAAAACAAATTGCCCTTTGAATTGAAAATGATAGAGTTGAACGGGAATGAAAAATATGCTGATTTGAGTGGACCAATTGTCAACAACTCCTCTAACCCTGGTAAGATAAGTATAGGTGACCTAATGTTATACGGAGACCAAACCCTGGTTGTATTCTACAAGTCTTTTTCTACACCTTATAGTTATACCAATATTGGAAAAATAGATGACGTTGCAGGATTGGCTGCTGCGTTGGGTGTTGGAAATATTAGTGTAAAATTTGAATTAATCAACTAAGAATCATTCCTTTTTTTTGTAAAAAAGTTTCAATTCAATTCTCCCAACCAAGCCGCCGGTTCCTGTTTAATAGCTGCACCAATCAAATGCGCTTTTTTCATTTTCATAGAAATGCTTATAAATGTTTGGTCCAATAATCAAACACGGTTACTGCCGTTGGCGATGGTTTGAGTGAAGCCACAAATGCTTTATGGGCCGGATGAATTAAATAAGCGTCTCTATCTGCTTCACTAGTGAATGACAATAAAAAACAATGGGTCAATCCTTTATTCAGGTTTTCAGGACTATTATTGATGCCGTATTCAAAGGCTTTGATCAAGTTTATTTTGCCAGGCAATGCTTTAAAGGCGTCAATTACTTTATTTACTGAATTGCTATCGGTTCCTTTATCCCAGCCAAACATGACCACATGTCTGAGTATAGGTTGCTGCATTTTTTGGGCTTTTAGAATGTTAGTACTTATCAAGAGGAATAAGGAAAAGATGAATATTTTTTTCATGATGGAATTTTTGAAATGAATCATTTAGTATTTCGCCGGCTGATCCGCTTTTGGCAATGTCTTCTTAATAAAATTGCGCAAGCTTTGGTTGCTGCTCTCTAGGTCTGGTTTGCGCAGGTACATCATGTGTCCACTGCGGTATCCTTCCCAACTCAATCTGTCTTTAAGTTTGCCGCTTGGGTCCATTTGCCACATGCTGTATTTACCGTTGAAATAATCACAAGCACCATCGTAATAACCGGATTGAATTAATACGTGCATATAAGGATTCTCAGCCATAGCTAGTCTTAGGTTCTCACCACTTTTGTCTCCGGTTCTGTCCCAGGGATTTACTGGGCCAAACATATAGTAACGCAAATCGGTTTTGTATTTTAACTCTTCTCTTAAATACATATTAATGGCGGGAGTAAAGGAATGCAACCAAGAAGTAAGCTCGGAATTATAGTCTGGTGCTTCACCTGCGTCCTTGCCATCAATACCCTTGTATCTTGAATCTAATCGGCCTACGGTATAGCCTTTATCGCGCAGCAATTCTTTCCAAAACAAATTGGTAGAAACGTTCAAGTTATTTTGCAACCACACTTTTTCTGCAATACCAGAATAGCGCGCCATTTTAGCGGCAATCTCATTGCGTTTGGCTTCTTCTAAGAATCCACCTTTTGAGATGGCAGGAATGAGTTCATTAATGGTAAACTGCTCCACTTCTGGAAGCATGGCCGTCAGGTCTTTTTTCTGTAAGTCTGCTGGTAATGCTTTGTGGTACCAAGCAGTTGCTGCATAATAGGGTAAGCGTAGTGCAATTTCAACGGGGCCTGCTCTTTCTATTCCCAGATTGGTGGGAGACACCAAGACCACTCCGTTAATATACATCCAATGGGTATTTTGCAATTCCAAGGCCATGGCCGATACCCTTCCTGTTCCATAACTCTCACCAATCAAATATTTTGGCGATGCCCATCTATTCATTCTAGAAACAAAAGTATTTACCCACTCAGAGAGGTATTTTACATCGGCCTTAACGCCAAAAAAACGGCTGGTGGGAATGTCTTTGCTCACGGGTCTAGAAAATCCAGTGTTCACAGGATCTACATACACTATATCTGCCACATCCAAAATTGACTGAGCATTATCATGCAATCCATAGGGTTGCAATGGATAACCTTCATCGTCTACATTCAAAACTCTTGGTCCGGTATAGCCAAGTTCCATCCAAACAGAAGGAGTGCCCGGGCCTCCGTTAAAAGAAATGACCAAGGGCCTGCTTGCGCGATCCTTAACATCTGAGCGCTCATAATAAGTAAAGAACACCCCAGCCTGTACCTTGCCATCCTCATCCCAAACAGGCATCATGCCTGTGACGGTTTTATATGGAACCTTGGTTCCCTTAATGCTTACTTCATGTTCACTAGTAACGGTCTGGTCTGGGTTAAAGGGAATATTATAAGCAGCAGTTTTGGCGTCCTGTGCTGTTGCAGGGGCCGCAGGTGTTGCGGTTCCTGATGCTGGTGCGCCACCGTTGCCACGGCCTTGGCCTTGTGCTATTAAACCTGTTGCTATGGACAATGCCAAAGCCGAAAAGAGCATTTTCTTCATGCGTTAATTTTGTATGATTGATTTGAAAACTATTTAACCTGCATAAATATAACCACAACCATGTTCTTGCGCGCGTCCTAAAGCCCAAACACCGGAAGGGACCAATTGTATTTCTGGCAATAAATGATTGATCCATTCTGTATAAACCTCAGCTGGGTCAAGTTTCATTTTTGCAGCAAATGTTTTAGATAATTTTTTAGTGGCCAGATCACAAACACAGAATAACGCACCCCTTGCTTGTAATTTTTTAATGCCATCTACTTCGGGTAAAGGAAAATCCCCTTCTTTGGGTTCGTAATATAAATTTCGAATACTAGGTTTCTGTGTTAGAGAATCGTTGATTTTAAACATAGCACCAAACTCATACTTTTCCCAAATATAATTGTCATATGCCATGCCAGTGGCACCATGTCTTAGGACGGTCATAGCTGTTATTTCAGTATCCTTTGAACCTGTTTGATTATTAGATGCATAATAGGCCCAGTTCCAAATAATCGGCAATCCGCTATTCGGATTGGCACCATCGTACACTATTCGGTGTTTGCCCTTGATTTTTTTAAACCAATCCTCTGCACCATCTAGTTGATTTGGAAAAAACCGTTTGTCATTGGCATATAGTGGATTGTTTAAAATAGACAAACTGCTGGCTGTTACACCCATTGCCATGGCACTGATGAATTTTCTGCGGGTATTAGACGAGAAGTCTTCCATCTGATTTATTTTATCTTTAAAATAATCATTCTTTCTAAAAAAAGGATAAATAGTTCCCAATATCCTTTTTTTATATTCTTTGTACATTTGAACAAACACTTCTTATGAATAAGTTATTATTACTTGGTACACTGTTGGTTTTATTATTTAATCAAGCCAATGCCCAGTGTAAAATAACACAGATTAAAAATGCGGATGGCTCTATGTTTTTGTCTACAGAGAATAGCCTGATGTATCAGACTTCTAAGAAAAAATTAGTAGAAAGATTGGCAACCGATAATGAAAATTATTTTCTTGAAATTCTCCCAACCCCATTTTTGCCAAAACCAGCAGGTTCAAAAGTTAAGAAAGACTTGACTGTAAAACTGAGTAATCAGAAATCCTATACCCCTGTCTCTTATACACATCTCCGAGCCCACGAGACCGGAGCCTATCTC